>DATHPT010000277.1:0-14745 GCA_035483615.1 Solirubrobacteraceae bacterium
CGCCGGCGAGCGACTTGCGGTGCTCGCAGCGGACCTCACGAGCGACGACGGATGGGCGGAGGCCGTGGGCGGGTGCGAGTACGTGCTGCACGTGGCCTCGCCGTTTCCGCCCGCGCAGCCGAAGGACCCTGACGAGCTGATCGTGCCTGCGCGGGAGGGAACCCTGCGGGTGCTGAGGGCGAGCCTTGACGCGGGCGTCGAGCGTGTGGTGGTGACCTCTTCGATCGCTGCGGTCACCGGTGGCGAGCACAGCTCGCCCTCGCTCACAGAGGATGACTGGAGCGACCCTGACAATCCCAAGCTGACGCCGTACGCAAAGTCAAAGACGCTCGCCGAGCGTGCGGCATGGGATTTCGTGCGCGAGCGGGGCGAGACCGAGAAGCTGGCGGTGGTCAACCCGGGCGCCATCCTCGGCCCTGTGTTGAGCGAGGATCGCTCCTTCTCGATCGAGATGATCGTGCGGTTGCTGGGAGGAATGCCCGGTGTGCCACGGATCGGCTTCAACATCGTCGATGTCCGCGACGTGGCCGATCTTCATCTCAGGGCGATGACCGCTCCCGAGGCGGGCGGCGAGCGTTTCATCGCCGCGGAGTCCTTCCGGTGGATGGAGGAGGTCGCCGAGACGTTGCGCGAGCACCTTGGAAAGACGGCGGCGAAAGTGCCGACGCGGACGGTCCCCAACCTGCTGGTGCGTGCGATGGGAATCTTCGATCCCAGCATCCGGTCGATCACAGGCCAGCTCGGCAAAAAGACTGAGACCTCGAGCGCAAAGGCCAGGACCGTCCTGAGCTGGTCGCCTCGCTCCTCCCAGGAGACGATCGTCGACTGCGCCCGTAGCCTGATCGACAAGGGCGTGGTCGACCAGCCGGCCTAGCTTGCCCTTCAGGGCTGCAGCGCGGTAGCGTCAGCGCATGCAGGTGTTGGACACGAACATTGTTCTGATTCTCACCGGAGCTCCCGGCTCGGGGAAGACCACGGTGGCTCAGATGCTCGCCGCCAGATCCGAGCGCGCCGTTCATCTCGAGGCCGATCGGTTCTTCCATTTCATCCAAGCCGGCTATGTCGAGCCGTGGAAGCCCGAGTCTCACGAGCAGAACGCGACCGTCATGCGCATCGTCGCCGAGGCCGCAGCTGGCTACGCCAAAGCTGGCTATTTCACGATCATCGACGGGATCGCAAGTCCGCAATGGTTCTACGAGCCACTGCGAGATTCGCTGCGCGCCGGCGGCCACTCGGTCGCCTATGCGGTGCTGCAGGCGCCGCTGGCTGTCTGTTTGGCCAGAACTGAGAGTCGCGCCTCGAGCAAGCTCTCCGACACCGTGGTCATCGAGCGTCTGTGGCAGGACTTCGCGGATCTCGGTCCGCTCGAGACACACGCCATCGAGAGTAGGCAGAGCGCCGACGCGACAGCCGCCCTGCTCGCCGAGCGATTGAAGACCGGCACGCTGCTCGTGTGAGCCGTCGACGGCATTCGAGCCTGTGCATGTCACGGCGTCAGCAGGACATGCTGGGCTGCCCTGATCCTCAGACCGTCTCCTGCTCTTCGGCGAACTGCTATAGCCTTCGCCCCGATCGTTCGCGGGGGGCAAACGGTCAAATCACAGGGGGACTCGCGCTGGAGCGAGTCGCGCGAGTCGCCGTCAAGTAATCGAACTTGGGAGACCTGATATGCGCACAGAAGTCCCTCCGTCCAACTCGATCATGGGCATGACCCGTCGCGCCTGTGACGCATGCTCGAGAGCCATCCGGGAAAGCAGGATCCTGCACCGGCTGGCGTTGATGGCAGCGCTGGCCGCCGCAACGACCGGCGCGGCTGGTGTGGCGGCGACGGCGCCGGCCGGCGCCAGACAACTCAGCGGTGGACACGGCAATTTCGGTCGAGGAGACGGACTCTCCGGTTCACACGGGCCTCGCCACCACGGACACGGACAGCACTTTGGGCCACCGCCGGCGCCCGAAGGAGTTCAGCCGATCGTCACGGGACTGAACCAGCCCAAGAAGCTGACGGTTGCGCCTGACGGAAGCCTTCTCGTGGCGCTCTCCGGAGACGGCGCCGCCACGACCGACTGCACCACTGGCGAAGAACCCTCCTGCCTTGACGAATCTGGAGCGATCGACCGGGTGACCCCAGGTGGCCAGGTAAAGACGCTGATCCAGGGCCTTCCCTCGGTTTCATCCGAAGGAGAGGCCACCGGACCCGCGGAGGCCCGTTACATGCACGGTGGCCTGGAGGTGCTGTTCCAGGACACGAACATCGATCCGACCACCGGTGAAGAGCCATACGGTCCTGCCGGACGACTCCTCGGCGATCTGGTGCGATTCCCGATCTTCTTCGGGTTCCCACACATACAGGCCAGCTTTGGGCCGTTCGAGGCTCACAACAATCCCGATGGAGGCGAGGGCACGGCCATCGAAATCGGGGCCGAGTCGGCGATCGACAGCGATCCTTATTCGTTTGTGCCCTACCGCGGGGGCATCGTCGTGGCGGACGCCGCCGGCGACGACCTGCTGTTCGTGTCCCCCTCCGGCGCGATCTCGGTGCTGGCGGTGCTGCCCACCATTGCGGAGATAGCTGCACCGGGAACCCTCGGTCCGGGTCAGACGACTCCGGTCGAAATACAGGCTCAGCCCGTGCCCGACAGCGTGGCGGTGGGACCCGACGGCGCGCTGTATGTGGGCGAGCTCGGCGGAGCCCCCTTCGGCGTTGGCGCATCCAGCGTCTACCGCGTCGTGCCTGGCCACGCACCGACGGTGTATGCCAGCGGCTTCACCGCGATCGGCGACATCGCGTTTGACCCGCGAGGGCGTCTGCTCGTGCTGGAGATCGACCAGCAGGGGCTCAACGATCCCGCTCTGGCCGCCGGAGAACTGCCGACGCCAGGTGCGATCATAGGGGTGCACCGCAACGGCGCCCAGGCGCTTCTGGCCTCCACCGGACTGGAGTTCTCCACCGGTATGGCCGTGACTCCGCAGGGAGCCGTTTACGTCTCCAACTATGGCGTCCTGCCGGCCAGCGGCGGTCCGGGTGGACTCAGCGGCCAGGTCGACCGAGTGGGTCTGGCGAGCTCGTGGACACAGACGCCCTGGTGAGATGTCTCGGCTGAGCTCCGGGGGCCGTCGCAGGTCGGCGGCCCCCGGAACCGGCCAGGCAGCCAGCGTGTCCGGCGCTCTCATAAGCTGTGGGGATGATTCCGCGGCTGGCGATCACCTGGGTGTTCAACACCATCGCCCTGTTCGTGGCCACCTGGCTGCTGTCAGGGCTGAGCTACGGCGATGACTGGTGGGCGCTGCTGATCGCCGGGCTGGTGTTCACGCTCGTGAACTTCTTCCTGAAGCCCGTCCTCGCGATCCTTTCGATCCCGTTCATCATCGTCACGCTCGGAATCTTCTATCTGCTCATCAACGTCCTGATGCTCTATCTGACGCACTGGATCGTGGCGCAGTTCACGATCGCGAGCTTCTGGTGGGCGGTGCTCGCGGCCTTGATCGTCAGCGCCGTCAATTGGATCCTGCACATGATCTTCGGCCGGCCGCGAGAATACGGCGTGCGCGCGGCGGACTGAAGCTCACAGCCCCGCACTTCCCGTGGCTACTGATTCAGCCCAAGGGTTTCAAGCACGAGATCCCAGTCGTTGAATCCGACGACCGTTTCGGTCCGCTGGAGCTTGGCTTCCAAGCGCGTGGTGCGCGCCAGGATGCCTCTGTCCGCCGGCTGCACATAGGGAGCGAGCAATGACGATGGGATGGTTTTCGTTTCGATCGCTTCCACCCGTCGATCCAGAGCGGCCGTGACCGCTGGAACGGTCTTGAAGCCGGTGGCTTTCCAAGCGAGCACGTCGTCGCAGATGTCGGGCATCTGCAGGGTTGCCAGCTCATGCAGCCCGCTCGCGTAGCTCTGAGCTATGCGTGCCAGCTTGGGGCTGCTCCAGTGCAACCGTTTTACAGAGGCGACGAACTTCTTGATCGCCCCCGCATCGGTTCCGTAGGTGACCGACCACAACGCCACCACGACCTCATAGCTGAGATGTTGGGATTCGTCGTTCTGGGGTGAGCCGACGCCCACGTTCGGGCACTGTTGAGCGAGCTTTCGGTTCAGGCTCTCGACGTTGGTCTGGGCGATTTTGACCTTCGCCTCGGTGGCCCGTGTAAATGCGTAGTTGGCCCGTATGTAGGCATGGGTGGCGCTCACATCCTGCGGAGTGGCGATCGCCGTGGCGGGCGCCATCCCGAGGACGAGCACAGTGACGATCATGATCGCGCGTCCCAACATTCCCCACCTCAGATGGTATCCGGTCGACCTACGTCCGCGTGTCGGTTCGGGTCGACCTACGTCCCAGATGGTATCCGCGTCACGGTTCGCCGTCCGCCGGCCGACTGGGAGCTCCACCGATCGCGTTCATCAGCCAGCGCCTGCGCTCGCGCACCCGCTTGAATCGCGCCCGTGATCGCGCCATCCGGTGCCCCTCGGGCGGATAGCGCCAGCGCGCCCACGGCGAGGTCGGCATCGCCAGGCGCACAGCGCCCACGATCGAGAACAGCGGGACGAAGATGCCGATCAGCCCCGTCATCGGCTTGCCCTTGAGGATCGCGAGCGCCGAGAGCGTCAGGTCGATCAGGATCACCAGCACGAGCGAGCTGATCGGAGACGCGCGATTGGACAGGTCGAACGGCGCGAGCCCCAGCACGACCAGGCCGCCGAGCAGCGCGGCGACGACAACCGCGTCGATCGAGGACCGTCCCTCCTTGGACCAGTAGACGTCTTCGAGGTGTATCCAGAGCGCGAACTCGTCCAGCGTCAGGCCCGCGCCAATCCCGAACATGGCGGCGAAGATCTCAAGCCAGGGGCTGGTGGGTCTCAGTACGAAGTTCAGGAAACCGGACACCAGGATGAGCACGATCCCCCACACGAGGTGATGCAGGTGCAGCCCCCCTTTCGTGGTCACGCTGCCCGGCCACCAGCTCACGTTGGGGTTGCGGATCAGACGGGCGCTCGTGCGGATGAAGAGGAACGCCGCCAGGAACGAGCCGAGCAGGATGAAGCCGGCGCGCTGTCCGCGGTCGTCGAGGAAGTGGTGTGAGATCGCGAAGTTCAGTTCCAGCATCCGCCCTGCCCCACTCTGGATCGCGCCGTCCAGGGTACAGGCCATCGGCCCGCCTGATCAGGCGGCGTCGAAATCGTCCAGTCGCGCCCTGGAGAGCGCCACCCGCTCACCGTTGAAGGGGACAGCCTCGGCTTCCAACAGTCGCCGCTGGCGAGCTCCCTTTGCGAGCGAGCCGTCAGCCCTGACGACTCGATGCCACGGAACGTCAGGCGCATCGACCTGGCTCAACACATGCCCCGCCAGTCGCGGAGCGCCGGGCGAGACGTCGCCGTAGGTGCGCACGTAGCCCGGTGGGATGGCTCGCACACGCGAGAGGATCGCTGCGTGGGTGTCGCTCGCCGCCTGCCGTGCCATCCGCTGGATGGTGGCAATCGTGGGGATGGCTTGCCTTGCGGCTTCCATACCGCCAACGCACCGGGCGACTATTTGGGCAGGTGCTCGATCTCCGGAGAGCGCAGGGCGATGCCAAGGCCACGCAGCGAGACCCGCCCCGACTGCGGGTAGAAGCACATGTCGTTGGGCTCGTGGGTGCCGTAGGCGAGATAGGTGAGTCCCTGGGTGCCTGCTCGAAGCGCATGCGCGACACCTGTGCCGGCGGGGCGCGAGACGACGTCTCCCGCGCGCAGCTCATGCTCCTCGGGGCTTTGCGCACCGCCCGCCCACAGCTCCAACGTCCCACCGCCGTCGAGCATCACGAACAACTCCTCCTCCTGGGAGTGGCAGTGCGCGGGCGCGCCCTGGCCTGCCGGCGGTAGCTTCACATGGTTCAGACCGGTTGCGAGCGCTCCGGCGGCCCTCCCGACGGGATGGACTCGGCCGTCGTGGATCGCAGGCACGTCCGTCAGCGCAATCAGGTTGCGTGGCCGCTCGGCCTTTGGAGCAGAGCACTCTGGCGCGCCGGCCGCGGCCTCGCGCGCAAACGGGTGCTCCCCCGCTGCAAGCCCGACCCAGTGAGGGAAGGACCAGGCTACGCCGGCGCGAGGGAGCGCCGTGAGCGACGCGTCTCGTCGTTGTCCGAACACGAGCACGTCAAGCCCGCCTGTTTTGCCACGCAACGTGTGCGGGGCGCGTTTGGGCCTGTGCACGATGCAGTCGCCGGCCCTGACAGCGAAGGTCTCGCCGTCCTGCCACAGCAGTCCCTCACCGTCGAGCACGAAGAACATCTCCTCATCTGCGCCGTGGGCATGCGCGGGCGTCGAGAAGTGTCCGTCTGGGATCTCGATGCGCTGTATACCCACGGTGCGTGAGCCGGCTGCTCGCCCGAGATCGCGCCAGACACCCTTGATATGCCCGATCGCGAGCTCGCGCGAGGCGCACTCGTGCAGATTGGCGATCTTCACCGGCGGGACGCTACCAGTCGATCTTCGTCTGACCGAGCGACCCGGACCCGCGCGCCTCGTGCTCGAGCAGCCACACCTTGCGCTCCAGTCCTCCGCCATAGCCGGTGAGACTGCCGTCGGCGCCGATCACTCGGTGACAGGGCACGATAATCGCCACCGGGTTGCGACCGTTGGCGAGACCGACCGCGCGGGAGGCTTTGGGGTTTCCGACCCGGCGAGCCAGCTCGCCGTAGCTGATCGTCTCGCCATAGGGGATCTCGCACAGGCTCGCCCATACCCGACGCTGGAACTCCGTGCCGTGCATTCTCATCGGCAGATCGAAGCTGAGGAGCTCGCCGGCGAAATAGGCATCCAGCTGCTCGACGACGTGCGCGAGCCCAGCGTCATCGCGCCTGTAGGCGGCTGGGATCTGTGGGATGTGTCGCTGCTCGCTCATGTGCACCCCCGTCAGCTCCCCGTCGATTGCGGTGAGGGTGAGCGACCCGATTGGGCTGTCCATCGACGTGGTGATGGTGTGCTGCGATATTTGCGGCGATGTCGCTACCGATGTCATGCGGCCTCCTTGAGCTCGACCGCGCCGTTGCCATTCACGGGCAGCGGCCAGCGGTTGATGGCGTGATCGGTGGCCGACCACAGATATTGCACGGCATAAGCTCGCCATGGCCGCCAGCGCTCGGCGTGCGCAGTGAGCGCAACGGGAGAGGCTGGCATCCCGAGCGCCTGCGCTGCGCGGCGCACGCCGAGGTCGGCGGCTGGGAATGCGTCGGGGTCGCCGAGGGCTCGCATCGCGATCACCTGGATCGTCCACGGCCCGAAACCTGGCAGCTCGGAGAGAATCGAGACGGCCTCTGCCCGATCGCATCCAGGGTCAAGCGACAGGCGCCCAGAGCGCAAAGCCTCCACGAGCGCCGCGAGCGTCCGCTTGCGCGAGGCGGGCATCGCGAGGGACACCTCCTCCAGCGCCTCGGGCGCCGGGAAGAGATGGGTTAGCCCACCCCGAGGGTCGCTCACCGACTCACCGCACTGGGCGACGATCCGGGCAGCATGGGTGCGGGCGGCTGCGGTCGAGACCTGCTGGCCGAGCACCGCGCGCACCGCTAGCTCCGCGCCGTCGACGCAGCGGGGCACTCTACGCCCGGCGGAGCCCGTCACGACCGCGGCAAGCGCAGGATCGCCGCAAAGCAGCTCGTCGATCGCGATCGGATCGGCGTCGAGGTCGAGCAGCCAGCGGCAGCGCGCGATCGCGGTGGTGAGATCGCGCAGGTCAGAGAGCGTCATTCGGCATGTCACGTGGTCGACGGCTGGGGTGAGCTCGACGATGCCGGGGCCGTGGGCGAGGCGCAGCGTGCGCCGGTAGGCATCTCCGCAGACCTCCTCGACGCCCGGGATCGCGGTTGCCGCGAGATGCCCGAACAGGTTGTCCGGGCACAGTGGGCGGCGAAACGGGAGCCTCAGGACAAGCGTGCCTGGCGAGGCGTCCGGGCCTGTTGAGAGCTCACCTGCCTTGCGGCGCAACTGTGTGGGAGCCGTTGCAAAAACCGTCCGAATCGTGTCGTTGAACTGCCGGACGCTTGAGAATCCCGAGGCAAACGCAATCTCGGTCATCGTGAGCGTGGTGGTCTCGATCAGCACGCGTGCGGTCTGGGCACGCTGAGCGCGCGCGATCGCGATCGGCCCGGCGCCCACCTCCGCCACAAGCATTCTTTGGAGCTGGCGCACGCTGTAGCCCAGTCGCTCGGCCAGGCCGGGCACTCCCGTGCGATCGACCACGCCGTCGGCGATCAGGCGCATCGAGCGAGCAACGACGTCCGCGCGCCCATCCCACTCGGGCGAGCCCGGCGCCGCATCCGGCCGGCAGCGCTTGCAGGCCCGGAAGCCGGCCTGCTGGGCCGCCGCCGCGGAGGGATAGAAGCGCACGTTCTCGCGCTTTGGG
Organism: Solirubrobacteraceae bacterium; assembly: GCA_035483615.1. Classification (GTDB taxonomy): domain Bacteria; phylum Actinomycetota; class Thermoleophilia; order Solirubrobacterales; family Solirubrobacteraceae; genus Palsa-744. The sequence goes on from DATHPT010000277.1 coordinate 8,376, forward strand.
GTCATCGCGGGGCAGCTCGGACGGCAGTAGATGCCGGTCGAGGTCACGGCGGTGATGAACCACCCGTCAAAGCGTGGGTCCCGTGAGCTCGCGGCCTGATAGCAGCGCTCGAAGTCTTCGATCATGTATTCAGTCTTACCGACGCCGAGGCGAATGTCTGGCGGTATTACGACATGAGCGTCGTGTTCGATGGAAGCGTTGGCAGACTCCCCGCCTCCTGGGGAGGTCGCTAGCGGCGTTGCGCGATCACCTTTCCGCCCTTGGACGGCACGAGCACGATCGCACGGCGGCTCGTACGCTCCGGCCGGCGCTCGACCGGGACCAGACGCAGCGCCTGAGTCAGCTCCTCGAGCACGATTTTCGCCTCGAACTGCGCGAAGGCGGCGCCGATGCAGCGGCGGACCGAGCCCCCGAAGGGGAACCATCCGCCCGCCGGAGGCCTGTTGTCGAGAAAGCGTGTCGGCCTGAACGTCCACGGCTCCGGATAGACGTCGGCGCGACGGTGAACGAGCAGCGTGATCGGCAGCAGGTCGGTCCCCGTCGGCAGGTCGTGGCCCGCGATCGTGAGCGGTTCGCGCAGGCGGCGCACAACCCCTCCGGTCGGCGGATGCAGGCGCAGCGTCTCGGTGATCACCGCATCGCCGAACGCTCCCCCCTCTTGCGCGAGACGGTCTTGAGAGACGGGGTCCCGGGCTAGATCGTGAACAGCCCAGGAGAGCAGCGTGGCGGTCGTCTCGTGGCCGGCGATCAGCAGCGTCATCAGTTCGTCGCGCAGCTCGGCGTCAGACAGCTGACCGCCGTCCTCGTCGGTGGCCTGGATCAGCAGCGAGAGGATGTCCTCACGCTCGCTCAGATCGCCCATCGCTCTGCGCCGGGCGATCTCCGCAAGGATCTCGCGGTCCACGCGGGCGAGCTGGCGGCGAAAGGCGGGCACGCTGTTGAGGCGTTCGGGGCCCACCAGAAAGAAGAACAGCACGCGACGCGTGTCCGTGACCCAGGAGACCATTCCCTGCAACGCGTCCCCCAGCTGCCCGACGCGCTCGTGCTCCTGGACTCCGAACACGCAACGCATGATCACCGCGAATGTGAGCGCCTGCATGCGTGGCAGCGCTCTCACGGGCTCGCCGATCGGCCAGCCGGCGATCTCCCTGCGGATCGCTGTGCGGATCACCTGTTCGTAAGCGCGCATCCGCTCTCCGTGAAACGGCGGCAGCACGATGCGGCGGCGACGCAGATGCTCTCCTCCGTCGAGCAACAGCAGGTTGCGAGTTCCGAGCACGGGACTGAGCGCCTGGTTGGCCTCTCCGGAATCCACTTCCTCCGGTCCGTGGGAGAAGACTTCCTTGACCGCGTCCGGATGGGCGATCGCGACCCATTGCTGTCCCATCACCCGCATCGTGAACACGTCGCCATAGCGGCGGTGTGCGCGCGCAAAATAGCCCTCTGGGTCAAGCGTGAAGCGCAACGTGTGCAGGAGCGCCGAGCCACCCATTCGCGGAGGTGCGCTTGCTGCCCCCTCAGCCCGCACTTGTGGCTCCCGCACAATGGGCAACTCCAGAGCCTCGTTCATCGCAAACCGCCTTCGTTCGAGTCTGGGGATCGAACTCATCCCCTTGGGCAGCGGCAGCCCCCTCGATTGGATGTTCGCACGAATCGCATGCCATCGACTCGCTCACAGCGCACCTAGAACGACTCCTAAGCCTTGGCCCCCGCCTGCGGATCCAGTCGCGACATGGTGACGGCCGCCTTGAGCTCCGCTTCGCCGCCGCCCAGATAGAGACCCTTGACCGGCGCCACATCCGAGTAGAAGCGTCCGTGGCCGATCTTCACGTGGGTCTCTCCGGCAAGTCGGCGGTTAGTCGGATCGGCCCCGACCCAGATCGGCTCTCCGTGACCGTCGGTGCCGGGTAGCAGCGCCTCGAGCCAGGCGTGGGTGTCCAGCTCCAGCGAGTCGGCGCCGCCATCCTCGGGCGCCGCCCAGAGATAGCCGGATACGTAGCGTGCCGCGATCCCGAAGCGACGCAGCAGCACCAGCGAGAGGTGCACGAAGTCCTGGCACACGCCGGCGCGAGTGTGCAGCAGGTCCTCGACGCTCGAGCCGACATAGGTGACTCCGGGCCGATATTCAAAGCGGTCGGGAATCAGCTCGCACAGCTGTTCGAGCATCACGAGTGGGCTGACACCGGCAAGCTCTGCCTGCATATCCTCCAATCCGGCGATCGCGGGCTGATCCTGCCACGGCAGCGCGAACTCGCCGGCGGCGTCAAGATAGGAGTCGCTGTCGACGCTCTCCCACGAGCCCCGCGGCGGCTCTTGCGGCTCGGAGGTCACCACGCGGGCGCGCACATCGATCGTGAGATCTTCGTGGGCCGTGGGAACGCCGAACTCCAGCACCTCGGTGCCGAAGTAGTCGAGATGGCGACTCACGCGGGCCTCTGGCTCGATGCGGGTGTGGAACTCGTCGCAACGTTGGGAGGAGGTGGTGGCGGGACGCACCCGCAGCGCATTGAGGTTGTCCGATACTGGGCCCTCGTAGTGGTACTCGGTCATGTAGCGGATCGCGAAGTGCATCGGGACCTAGCGTCTGTCCTGCCCCGGGGTGGCGCCCGCGAAGTAGCGTTCAGCGACATCCCCGTCGATGCGTGCCAGCTCCTGCTGGGTGCGCTCGCAGATGCCCGACAGCTCGGCGCCATCAGGAAGCGCTCGTCGCTGGAAGTCCAGATCGGCGACCAGACGGCTGACGCGCAGCACCGGCTTTGAGTTGCGGGGGCCCGCATCGGCTGTCGTGAACGCATCGTGCAAGGAATCGGCGCAGGCGGCCACGCTGTCGGGGTAGGCGCGCTCGAACAGCAGAAAGCGCGCTACGGGATGGGCATTCGGCGGTGCGGTGACCGCCCGCAGATAGGCGTGAAATCCACCGACCGCCTGCAGCAGGATCAGGGCGTGCCCATCGGCCGGAGCGTCTTCTCCACGTGGCAGGGCGATCCGCAGCATTCTCAGGACCATGTCTGACACCTCGATCGTGCCGCCTGCGTCCAGGAAGCACTTGGCTTCGTCGCGCAGCATCGTGCGGGCCGCTACCCCCCAGATCAGCGCGGTGCGCTGCTTGACGTACTGAGCCGCCAAATAGGGCCCGGCGGGCGCGCCCCAACCTGGCTGTCCACCACCGCGCAGGCTGAGGGTGGTCGTGTTGATCGCCTCCCACATCTCGGCGCTGATGACGTCACGCACCGTTCGCGCACCCTCGCGCGCTCGCTCGACGCTTGCGAGCATCGAGCCCGGTCGTTGGGCATCGAGCGTCAGGCGTGCAAGCGCCTCGGCGCTGTCTGCGTACTCCTGCTCGAAGTCATCGCCCAGCATCGCCAGCAGGCCGTTGGAACCGAAGCTGACGCTAGGCGTCGCGTGCGATGCCCCCTGCACCTCGGCCTGGAAGACGGCCTCCACAGCGCGAGCGGTGAACTCGGCGCGCGCGAGATTGCGCCCGAGCCAGTACAGATCGTGTGCGATGCGCGCCAGCATCAGTCGCGCTCTGGCGTCCGGGGCAGACTGTTTTGCTGTTGTTGTTGCTGCTGACCCATCCAGGCGCCGTAACGCAGGTCGGGCAGCGCCGGTGGCAGTGTGTCTGCGATCGGTGGCCCGGCACGGTCAGCATTGTCGCCATCCTCGAGCACCCACGTGTCCTTTGATCCTCCACCGCGTGAGGAGTTGACGATCATCGACCCCTCTTCGAGGGCCACTCGTGTCAGCCCACCCGGCACGATGTCGATGCGCTCGCCGAACACGGCAAATGGGCGCAGGTCCACATGCCTGGGTTGCAGGCTGCCGTCTGCCGATACCGTGGGCGCCGTTGACAGTCGCACCACGTCCTGGGCGATCCAGCGCTCCGGGTGGGCCCTGATCAGCCTGCTCATATGGGCGATCTCCTGCTCGTGAGCGTGCGGGCCGATCATCACGCCTTTGCCCCCGGAGTCGCCGGTGGGCTTGACGACCAGCTCTCCCAGCCGCCCAAGGACGTGCTCGCGCACCTCGCGATCCGACAGCAGGTAGGTCTTCACGTTCTCGAGAATCGGCTCCTCGCCGAGGTAGAAGCGGATCATGTCGGGGACGAAGCAGTAGATCGCCTTGTCATCGGCCACGCCGGTGCCGAACGCGTTGGCGATTGCAACGCTCCCGGCCCGGTAGGCGCGAACGAGACCCGGCACGCCGAGCAGTGAGTCGGGCATGAACTCGAGCGGGTCGACAAAATCGTCGTCCAGGCGTCTGTACACGGCGTGGACTCGCTCGAGCCCGCGCGTGGTTCGCATGTAGAGCACATCGTCACGCACGACGAGATCGGAGGCCTCGACCAGCTCGACTCCCATCTGTCGTGCAAGGAATGCGTGCTCGAAGTAAGCCGAGTTGGCGGGCCCGGGCGTCCACACCACCACCGTGGCCTCGCTCTCAGCCGACGGAGCCACGGAGCGCAGCGCCCGAAGTAGCAACTGTGGATAGTGATCCACAGGACGCACCCGATAGGAGGCGAACAGCTCTGGTACCAGACGCGCCATGGCGGCACGGTTCTCGAGCACGTAGGAGATCCCCGAGGGAATGCGCACGTTGTCCTCGATCACCCGCCAGGACCCATCGCTGTCGCGCACCAGGTCGCAGCCGGCCACGTGGCAGTAGACGCCTCCAGGTGGGCGAATGCCGTGCACTGCTCGCGCGAAGTGCGGACATCCGGCGATCAGCCGCCAGGGCACGAAGCCCTCGCGCACGATCTCGCGTGCGTGGTAGACGTCATCGACGAAGTGGTTGAGCGCTCGAATGCGCTGGGCCAGGCCGCGCTTTATCGCCCTCCATTCCTCACCGGTGAGTACTCGCGGCACAAGATCGAGGGGAAAGGGTCGTTCATGTGAGGACCCGCTCTCCCCGCTCGTCTCGAATGTGATCCCCTGTTGCATGAAGATCGCGTCACGCCGGCGCCCGGCCTCGACCAGGCCCTCCGGCCCGAGTCGTCCCAGCTCCTCGATCAAGGCCACGACGGCCAGCCGCGGAGTGCCGCCGTCCTCGAACAGCTCGTCTCGAAAAGGGGCACGTGGGTGGTATTGGCCGGCTGGAAGCGTTCCTGCGGGAGGGCTCACGCGTGGATTCTCGCGACGAGCGTGACCCGCCGCTTTCGACGGGTGGAGCAATTATCGGCTTGGGAATGCGCGTTTGTCAGAACCGTCCCGTCCGGGCGCCTTGCGATCGCAGACGCCCGGACCGACCGCGTGGCGACCACAGCGGGCGTGTGACGGGCAATCCGTCCCACGCCGCCGTCCTCGATCAGTGCAGCGACATATTCGGCTCTCCGGCCGCGTTGAGTCCTTCCGCGGAGATCGTGCAGGTGCCGCCCTTGGGCGTGCCTGCGTTGTAGGCCTGAGTCACGCAGTTGCGCAGCGCGAGTTGTGCCCAGTAGTTGGGGTGCAGGTCTTCCTGGATTTCATATGGAGGGAAGATCCCTGTGACCGTTCGCACCTGGTTGACCCACTCGGTCTTGTTGACCGCTGCGGTCTGTTTCCAGGAGGTCAGCCCCTCTTCCTCGAGCAGCCCCACCCCTTTTTCGCACAGGCGCCGACCGTTGAAGGCAGAGGAGATGTTCATCGTCTTGAGATTTGTCAGTTTTGCTTCTTCGGAGCCTTTGAAGACAGCGGAGCTGATCGTCGGCAGCATCGTGGCGTTGGCTTCGTTGGCGTCGTGGTTCCAGAAGCCGCAGCCTCCGACCGTCTGACGGGTGAAGCCTTTCTGGGCATAGCGAAAGCCTTCGCCGTTGGGGATCGGCGAGGGGTAGTTCTGCACCAGAACCGTGTACTGCGCACTCGTATAGCCGGCGTTGGTCATCGCTTTGGCCACGTTCAGGATCGCGCCCTTGATCGCCGCCTGCTGGGTGGCGACGTTGCCTGGGGTGAAGTTGCTTGTCACCGATTCTTCTTCGCTGCAGTAGGAGGGCCACCATTCCGGTGTGAACAGGAAGTCCTCTATGCACGTCTGCACGATGCTTGCAAAATTGAAATTGTTGCCCCCGATCGAAATCGGCACAAGCTTCACGTTGTGAGTTTTCGCAAATTTTTCGAGCATCAGCGCCTGGCCTTCGTGCCCACCGGAGTTGTAGAAATCAAGGCCTGGCTTGAAGTCTTCTCCGGAGGTGAATGAGGAGGTCTTCGCACCGGAGCACGCCAAATTCTCCCCGTTCACGCCCCCGCCGATGTAGACCTCGGCTGACTGCGAGCGATGACAGCCGGGAATCGATTCGGCGGTGTGCCCGGCGTTGTCGTAGTAGGCGCTCGAGCCGAGGGCGTCGATCTCGGAGGAGCTTTCGTTCGTGTTGCCGGCCCAGCGGCCGGCCTCCCCG
>DATHPT010000278.1:0-2355 GCA_035483615.1 Solirubrobacteraceae bacterium
TGGTGTGTGACTCTTCGTGCATCGGGATCCGACGACTGTTGGACAACTGGAAGATGTGCAGTGGATCCATCGTCAGTAGGGTTGGCGGCTCCACGTCGTCGCAGCGGCGCGGGGAATCACGTAACAGTACGTACAATCAGTATTCATGGGCGAGGTTGTCAACTTGAAAGCACCCGCCAAGGGCGGCTCGGGCTCTAGAACACGCCCGAGCTCCAAGCGGAGCGCTCCGGCGAGAACGTCCAAGCGTCGCGGCCAGCGTCGCGACAAGACCGCGCTGGTCCTGGGCGGGGGCGGGTTCACCGGCGGGGTGTACGAGATCGGCGCGCTGCGGGCGCTCGACCTGCTGGCAGCCAACCGCACCATCAACCAGTTCGACGTGTACGTCGGCACTTCCGCGGGGGCTTTCGTGGCGTCTTTGTGCGCCAACGGGGTCACCCCCGAGGAGATGATGCGGGTCGTCACCCACCAGGGGCCCCAGGCTTTCAGGGACATCGATCTGGGGGACCTGCTGCGACTGAACCTGCCTGAGCTGGCGCGCACGGGCGTGCGGCTGCCGTTGCGGGTGGCATCGCTTGCCCGCCAGCTGCTCCCCCAGCTCGGCCAGGTGTCGCTGATCGACATCCTGCTCGGCCTGGCCGAGGCGCTGCCGAGCGGCGCCTACACCGGGCAGGGCATCGAGCGCTACATGCGCCGGGTGCTCGAAGAGAACGGCCGCCACGACGACTTCCGAGAGCTCGAGCACGAGCTGTATCTCGTGGCCACCGACCTCGACACCTGTGAGCGGATCGTGTTCGGCGCCGACGGCTTCGACGATGTGCCGATCTCGACAGCGGTGCGGGCCTCGGGCGCGCTGCCGATGGTGTACGCGCCTGTGCGGGTCGGCGACCGCGAGCTGATCGACGGTGGCATCGTGTCCACCACCAACCTCGACATCGCGGTGGAGGCCGGGGCGGACCTGGTGATCGTGATCAATCCGATCGTGCCGTTCGTCAACGAGCGGGGCGAGGATGGCGAGCCTCCCGCACGGCGGATCTCCGACATGGGCTTCTCGAAGATCGGCTATCAGGCGTTCAAGCTGCTCGGCCACCGGCGCCTGCACGAGATGGCGAAGATGTGGGAGGAGCGCTATCCGGGAGTGGACATCGTGCTGATCGAGCCCGAGCCGACCGACGCACTGATGTTCGAGACCTCGATCATGAGCTTTTCCTCGCGCATCGACATCGCCCGTCACGGCTTCCAGTCGGTGACTTATCACCTGCTCGACGAATACGAGCGCTACAGCGAGATCTGGGCCCGCCACGGCATCGATATCTCCGCCCGCCGGGTGCGCCGGGTGGTCGACCACTTCGAGGCCGAGGAGGAGCACGTCGGGGCGTGGCGCAAAATCCTCGAAGGCACCACCGGCGCGCTGCTGCGCCAGTCCGGCTCCGCCGGATAGAGCTCTGCTCAGAGTAGCGCCCGGTCGAGCGCGCTCAGCAGCCGATTGGAGGCGGCCTCGTCATGGATCGAGATGCGCACGTGACGCGGCTCGCCCAGCGCCTCGCCGGCCGCCACCAGCACGCCCGCCTGCGCGAGCCGGGCCGCCAGCTCGCCGCCGTCGAGGGAGGGGTGGGCCACCCACAGGAAATTGGCCTGACTGTCGGCCACCTCGAAGCCGCGCTGGCGCAGGGCCGTGGTCAGGCCGGCGCGCTCCCGCGCGATCCGCGCCACCCGCTTGGCCAGCAGCTCCGAGCAGCTGCGCAGCGCCTCCAGGGCCCCGGCCTGTGAGATCTCGCTCACGCCGAGATCGGGCTCGAGCTCGGCCAGCAGCTCCTCCGAGCCAGGCCCGCCGAGCGCGTAGCCGCAGCGCAGGCCCGCCAGGCCCCAGGCCTTGGAGAAGCTGCGGAACACGAGCAGGCGCGGATGGCTCTCCAGCAGCGCCAGCGAGGAGTCGATCGGCTGGGCGTCGGCGAACTCCACCAGCGACTCGTCCAGCAGCACCCCGATCCCGTCCGGCAGGGATCCCAGCAGCCGCTCCAGCTCACCGGTGGGCAGCAGCTCGCCGGTGGGATCGTTGGGGCTCGCGAGCGCCACCACCCGGGTGTCGCTGCTCACCGCCTCGAGCAGCGCGTCGACCCCGCCGCTGACGGGCACCGCGCGGCCGTGGGCACGGCGCGCCATGATCGGGAACAGCGGGTAGGAGGGCCAGGATGTCAGCAGCTCCTGGCCTGGCTCAATCAGGGCGCGGGTGGCGGAGCTCAGCAGCTCGGCGGCGCCGTTGCCCACGATCAGGCGGGCCGGGTCCAGGCCGTGATGCTTGGCGAGCCGCGCGCGCAGCTGGGAGCCGCGCATGTGCGGGTAGCGCTGCATGCCGCG
>DATHPT010000279.1:0-5333 GCA_035483615.1 Solirubrobacteraceae bacterium
AGCGCCGCCTTCCAGCATGCACGCGACCTGATTCAGCTCGAGCGCACGATGCACGTGTTCGTGGAGCCGAGCGTGCAGGCGTGGGCCTCGAGCAGTCACCTGCTGATGGACTTCTCCAGCTGGCTGTATGTGAACGCGCAGACGTCGATCACGCTGACGGCGCTGATCTACCTGTACGTGCGCCACAACCGCTCGTTCTACTTCGTGCGGAACATGTTCGCGATCGCGATGCTGATCGCGTTGGTCGGCTATGCGGTGTTCCCGACCGCCCCCCCGCGCTTCCTGCCGGAGTGGGGCTTCATCGACTCGGTGTCGGACTTGACGGGCGTGCACGTGTCGCACGCATCAGCCTCGATGAACGCGCTGTTCAACCCGTATGCGGCGGTGCCCTCAATGCACGTGGCGTTCGCGCTTATGATCGGCTGGCCACTCGCCTCACTGTCGCGCACACGCGTGGCGAGCGTGCTGTGGAGGCTTTATCCGCTGCTGATCGCTTTCGTGATCGTGGCGACTGCCAACCACTTCATCCTCGATGCGATCCTCGGCGCGCTGACCGCCGGCGTCTCGGCGCTGGGCGCGCGGCGACTGGGCCAGATCAGGCCGGCCGCGTGGCGCTTCGGGCCGACGGCGGCCGGCGCCGGGTAGGCTTGCGCGCCGCACTTGATGCCATCTCCCCCCTCACATAGGCAGCCGGTCATGCGTCGTCGTGCACGGACGGGCGCAGGGCGCACGGGCCGCAACGGTCGGGTGGCGCTGACAGGGGCGCAGCGCCGGGAGAACGTGCGCAACCGTTTGATCGAGTCGCGCCTGACACCCAACGCGATCTCGATGACAGGGCTGGCGTTGAACCTGGTGGCGGCGGTGCTCGTGTGGGAACGCCTGTACTTCCTCGGGGGGATCGCCTTCATTGTGGGCTCGGTGATGGACACGCTCGACGGGCGCTACTCGCGCATGTCGGGCAAGGGCACTCCTTTCGGCGCGTTTCTGGACTCCACGCTCGATCGCATCGAGGAGGGGATCGTGCTGACGGCGGTGGCGGCGGACTTCGCGCGCGAAGGACGCTCCGGGGCGGCGGCAGCCGTAGTGGTCGCGGTGCTCGCCTCGCTGATGGTGTCCTACACGCGGGCCAGGGCAGAGGCGCTGGGGGTGGAGTGCAAGGTGGGAATCGCCACCCGGCCGGTGCGCGTTGTGATCCTCTCGATCGGATTGATCTTCGCGAAGGGCGCCTCGCTCGGAGACTTCAGCCTGCTGGCGCCCGCCGTGTATGTGCTGGCCGCACTCAGCGTGATCACCGTGGCGCAGCGCATCTGGCACGTCAAGCGCGCGCTTGCATAGCGCGCCCCCGAGCGGGCGGCGGTGTGACCACGCACGCACAACGGGGTAGTCTCCCGGAACTTCCAGGAAGGACATACATCTCGTGAGCACAAATCACAGCAACGGAGCGCGTAGCAACGGAGCACCCCAGAAAGGGGCTCTGGCGGCCTCCGCAAACGGCAGGGCGCGCTACCAGGAGGACAAGGTCCGCGTTGCGATCATCGGCGTGGGCAACTGCGCGTCGGCGTTCGTGCAGGGCGTGAACTACTACAGGGACGCCGACCCGAACGAGCTCGTGCCGGGTCTGATGCACGTCGATCTCGGCGGCTATCACGTGCGCGACATCGAGTTCACAGCTGCCTTCGACATCGACTCGACGAAGGTCGGCAAGGATCTCGGCCAGGCGATCTGGGCGGGGCAGAACAACACGATGAAGTTCGCCAAGGTGCCGAAGAAGCTCGGCGTGCCCGTATACCGCGGCATGACCCACGACGGCCTCGGCAAGTACCTCAAGCAGAAGATCAAGAAGGCCCCGGGCGAGACGGCGGACATCGTGAGCATCCTCAAGGAGACGCACACCGATGTGGTCGTTTCCTATCTGCCGGTGGGCAGCGAGGACGCCACCAAGTGGTACGTGGAGCAGATCCTCGAGGCGGGCTGTGGCTTTGTGAACTGCATCCCGGTGTTCATCGCCCGCGAGGACTACTGGAACAACCGCTTCAGGAAGGCGAAACTGCCGATCGTCGGCGACGACATCAAGTCGCAGGTGGGCGCCACGATCGTGCACCGCACGCTCGCGCGCCTGTTCGCCGACAGGGGCGTGAAGATGCTGCGCACCTCTCAGCTGAATGTGGGCGGGAACATGGACTTCTTCAACATGCTCGAGCGCGAGCGCCTGGAGTCCAAGAAGATCTCGAAGACCAACGCCGTGACCTCGATCATGGACGAGCAGCTGCCGGCGGACGACGTGTACATCGGCCCGTCGGACTACGTGCCGTGGCTGACCGATCGCAAGTGGGCTCACATTCGTGTGGAGGGCCAGGCCTTCGGCGACGTGCCGCTGAATGTGGAGATGAAGCTCGAGGTGTGGGACTCCCCCAACTCGGCGGGCATCGTGATCGACGCGGTCCGCTGCTGCAAGCTGGCGCTCAACAACGGCGTGGGGGGCCAGCTGGACGGTCCCTCCAGCTACCTGATGAAGTCACCGCACAACCAGCGCCCGGACAACCTGGCACGCGAGGAGACCGAGAAGTTCATCGCCAAGCATGCGCGCCGGGCGGCCACGCGGCCGAAGGGCCGCACCGCGCCGAAGGCGGCCTCCGGGCGCACAACGGCGAAGCCCGCGGCAGCCAAGCGGGCCGGTGCCAGGCAGGACACCACCGCCACCAAGCGGACCGCTGCCGGACGGGGATAGCCGCGGATCGGAGGAAAGACGAGGCGAAGCGCCGGCCGAGGGATGGCTCGACGACGGTCCTGCATGCCTATCCTGCACATGTGACCCAGCAGCGCTTCGCGATCGCCCATGTGACTCCCTACCCGTGGGAGTCCCAGGCAAACCTCGTCAACGCCCACGTGGGAGGACTCGCTGGCGAGCTGTCGCGACGGGGGCACCACGTGCTGATCCTGGCCCCCTCGCGCTCACCGGAGCGCGTACGGGCCTCGCGACGGGAGCTGCGGGCGGCGAAGGACGATCCTGAGAGCCTGCTGGAGGGCACAGGAGAGGGTGAGCCGCGGGTGATCGCGATCGGGGAGGTGCTGGACGTGCCGAGCACCGGCGGTCGCCGTGCACGGGCCCTGCCTGTCGATGTGGCGCGCACGCTGGAGGAACTGCTCGGGCGGACGCCGCTCGATTTCGTGCACGTGCACGAGCCGTTTGCGCCGAGCGCGTCGAGCACTGCGCTGCGCTATTCGCGTGCGCTGAATGTCGGCTCGTTCCATGCTCCCAGCGAGCGACTGCTCTCCACGACGTTGGCGCGGCGGTTCGTGGAGAGCTTCTTCGGGCGCCTGGACGCACGGATCGCGAGCCTGCCGGAGACCGCGGAGCTGATGGGACGCCACTTCCCGGGCGAATACCGGGTCCTAGCGGCGCCTGTGGCGGCTCCGCGGGACGCCGATGGAGCGATGGAGGCTGTCGAGGATGGGAATGGGGGGGCGTTCTCGGGGGAGGACTGGGATCGCACCGTCACCGAGGTGGAGTCGATCTACCGGGAGCTGGCCGCGCGACGGCACGACAGGGACGGGGATGCGGTCCTACGCCGGCGCCTGCTGCGGCGGCGGCTGATCGACGTGGATCTGCACATGCACACCGATCACTCCCATGACTGCGAAACGCCGGTGGAGGTGTTGCTGGCGAGCGCCAAAGAGGCTGGGCTGGGCGCGATTGCGGTGACCGATCACAACGAGATCTCCGGGGCGCTCGAAGCGCAGGAGAAGGCGGCCGAATCCAATGACCGCCCACCGGTGAAGGTGATTGTGGGCGAGGAGGTCAAGACGGCCGAGCAGGGTGAGGTGATCGGCCTGTTCATCCAGGAGAAGATCCCGCGAGGCCTGACGATGGCGGAGACGGTCGCGGAGATAAAGCGCCAGGGTGGGCTCGTGTACGTGCCGCACCCGTTCGACCGGATGCACTCGGTCCCCGACTATGAGCATCTGCTCGAGATCCTTGACGAGGTGGACGCGATCGAGGTGTTCAACCCACGCGTGGCGATCGGCGCTTTCAACGAGGAGGCGGTCAGGTTCGCGGCCAAGTACAGGATCGTGGCGGGCGCCGGCTCAGACTCGCACGTGGCTCAGGGTCTCGGCTCGGTGCGCATCCGCATGCACGACTTCGATGGGCCGCAGGAGTTCCTGCAGTCGCTGAGCGACGCAGAGATCATGACCAAGCCCTCCAGCCTGATCTATGTGCAGGCGCTGAAGTTCCTCCAGACGAAGGCGACCCCCGCGGCCGCCCGCCGCGCCTCACGCGAGCGGCGAGTGCGACGCGCGACGGGAGATCGGCGCAAGTAAGTGTGCACGAGCAAGGACAACCGGAGCCGCCGTCTAATCCCTCCGCGTCCATGCCCGCTACCGACGACGAGATCCGCGAGAAGTATCTGGAGCGGGCGATCAGGGAGTTGAACTCGCTGACGCGCGAGCTGCAGAGCTGCCCGCACTGCCCGCGCGGGCACCTGATGCCGGTGCTCGGCTCCGGTCATCCGCAGGCGGACATCATGCTGCTCAAGCACTCGCCGCTGCCTTCGGAGATCGAGGAGGGCGTCGCGTTCTACGGGCGCTCGGGCGGGGCCCTGATGAAGTCGTTCAAGCGCCTGTCGATCGATCCGCTGGCGGTGTACGGCACGCTGTGCGTGAAGTGCCCGCTCGGCGACGCCTCGCTTGCCGATCCGGAGTGCGTGGCGAGGGTGGTGCAGGAGATCGCGATCGTGCAGCCGCGAATCGTGGTGGTGATGGGGGCGGAGGCGCTGGCCGCGCTGAACGACCTCGACATCCCGCTCGCCCGCAAGCTCGAGCCACGACTCGGCGAGATCCAGCAGCTCACCCCGATGGTCGATGCGCTGTATGTGCCGAACATCGACGAATCGCTCGACGAGCAGGACTCCAAGCGAGCGTTCTGGTCAGCGTTCCGTGCACTCGGCGAGTGGCACGCCGCCCAGCCGCCGTATTAGATCGTCAGCACGATCTTGCCGAGCTTTCCGCCGGCTGCGAAGCGCTCATAGGCGGTGAGGACTTCCTCCAGCGGAAAGGTCTCGGCGATCGGCACGTTGAGCGCGCCGGTCTGGAACAGCGGCAGCGCTTCGTGCTCGAGGCGGCGGGCGGCGAGCGCCTTCTCCTCGAGCGGTCGGGCGCGCAGCGTGGAGCCGTGGATGCGGGCGCGCTTGCCCATCAGGGCGAGCAGGTTCAGCTCCGCCTTGACGCCTGCCGAGACGCCGATCACGCAGATGCGCCCGCCCGTTGCCAGAGCGCTCATGTTCTCACCGAGGTTCGGAGCGCCCACCAGCTCGAGGATCACGTCGAAGGGCCCT
>DATHPT010000280.1:0-6931 GCA_035483615.1 Solirubrobacteraceae bacterium
GAGTCTGATCGTGTCGGCGCCGTGACGCTCGACCAGCTCATCCGGGTCGACCACGTTGCCGAGATGCTTGCTCATCTTGCGACCGTCCCGGATCACCATCTCGTGAAACAGGCAGCCGGCGAATGGCTCTCCGTCTGCAAGGAACTCGAGCGGGCCGATGTCGCGCAAAGCCTTGGTCACGGTCCGCTGATCGAATACGAAGTTCCCGCTGTCCGAGCCGGCCACGACGCGCTCGGAGGGCAGCCATGCGCGTAGATCCTCGAGCGCCAGGATCTGCTCGAGCGTTTGCTCGCGCTTGTCCGGCGGCACGCACACCGGGACCCAAAGCCAAAGTGCGTCGAAGTGGCAATCGAGTGTGTCGGTCTCGCGTTTCGCGCTCCCGCCGCAGGCAGGACAGGTCGTCTCGACGAAGTCGGCGCGCTCTGCGAGCGGGTTTCCCGTACCGGTCGGCTTGAGGTCGAGAGGCAGGATCACCGGCAGCTGCTCGCGCGGGACCGGCACGGTTCCGCAGCTCTGGCAGTAGACGATCGGAATCGGCGTGCCCCAAGAGCGCTGCCTTGAGATCGTGAAGTCGTTGGCCCGGTAGCGAACCGCGGTGCGCTCCGTATTGAGGGGCTGGGATCGCCGATCGTCTGACGCAGGCTCCCGTGGCGGAGTCTGGAACAGGCGCTCGGCGATCACCGCATCGGTGCGGTCGCGCTCGGGGATCCCGAGCACCGCGGTTGGGCCGAAGCGTCCGTCGACAGTCGGTGAGACGATCACAGGCAGTGGATCCCCTCCGACGGGGGAGGCCAGTGTTCGCCCGGTGTCGATCAGAGGCATCGCGTCGGCATCGCGGGCTCCCCGCTCGAGGCCTCCGGAGCGCAGCTCCTCCAGACGAGCGTGCAGCTCGTCGCTCAAGGCCCAACGCTCCACCTGTGGGTGCTTCGGAGAGATCGCCACGAAGCGCGCATGCTCAAGCGCATCGGCATGGGGTGTGAAGACCATCAGCTCGGTTCCGTCCTCGGCCTGCAGGTCGAGCTCGACCCCATCCACACGCCCAAGCACGAATCGCTGCGAGGCGAGAGCATTCTCGTCCCAGATGCCGCTTGCGGCGAGCTCGCCCAGCCGCAGGTCGTTCTCCTCGACGTAGGCGCTTATCCGCAAATACCATTGGGGGCGCTGGATCAGGCGGACGGGATTGTGGCAACGCCAGCATGCGCCGTTCTCGACCTGAATCGTGGCGAGTGTGGTCTGGCACGTATCGCACCAGTCGACGCTGCCCGTCCCGCGATACACGAGCCCAGCCTCCAGCAGGGTCAGGAACAGCCACTGCGACCAGCGGTACATGATCGACTCGGAGCTCATGAACGTGCGCTCCCAGTCAAAGGAGAATCCAAGCCGCTGCAGCTGTCCGATCATGTGCTGGGCGCAACGCTCAACCCAGGCGCTGGGTGACTCTTTCCCGGCGATCGCGCCAAGCTCGGCAGGCAGTCCGAACGAGTCGAAGCCGAACGCGAACAGCACATCCTCGCCGCGTGCTCTGCAGAAGCGAGCATAGGCATCGCCGATCGAGTAGCTGCGGACGTGTCCGATATGGATGTTGCCCGAGGTGAACGGCGCTGAGGGCTTGATGTACTTGCGCGGTCGGTCGCCTGCGATGTCTGGGGTCCGGAAGGCGAGCTGGCTCCTCCAGGCATCCTGGCGACGAGCCTCCACGGCGTGGGGCTCGTAGGGGACGGGGCGACCGTCGGTGCTGTGGCTGCTTTTCGCGTTGTCCATGGTGTTTCTACGATGTCGATCCTGAGGTTCTGGAGGCGGGGTAGACGCTCGTCTCCCTGGTCGGGTCGCTCGTCGCTTTGCGCCCTCCTCGTCGAGAGCCTCGTTCTAGAACCGATTACCGCTGAACTGCAGGCAGGCGAAGCCACTCGACCCCGAGGGGGCTAGGCGATGTCTTCCCTGTGTTCTCGTGCGGTGCGCATTTCAGGTTGGTTATCTCAGCTTAGCCTTACCACTGTCCCCACCAAGCGCTTGCTCTGAACGCCAGGTCCTAAGCTCTTGCACACACGCGAGGACAGACAGCGAACGACTAGAGGAGAGCATCGTCCCAAGGGCTCCGGCGTCTGTCAAGGAACGTCCCCCTGCTGTTCCTGACTGGACAGCGACCTGCGCGATGTGGGCTCGGCTCGCCTCGACCGGACACAGGTCAGACCTTGTTCAGCGGACTCGACCGCCTCGCGGCGCTCAGCCCGCTCCCCGGAGCTGGCAGACGAGGCCTGAGCCGGTCTGAGATGTCTGATTCGGCGGGCGCCGCTGATATGCTCGATCCCACTTGGATCTCGTCTCTCACAAGCCTTCATTGGCTCGCTCCCGGACCTCCATCGACCCCGCTTTGCACGGGGTCGTCTTGTCCGATTTGTCCGCCGCGACTGCAAGGATTCTTCGATGGAAGTAGAGATTGGACGCGGCAAGCAGGGTCGCCGCGCATACGGCTTCGACGACATCGCGATCGTGCCCTCCAGGCGCACGCGCGACCCCGATGACATCGACATCTCTTGGAAGCTGGGTCCGTACCAGTTCGAGCTGCCGCTGATGGCCTCTGCGATGGATGGCGTCGTCTCGCCGCAGACGGCGGCGATCGTCGGGCGGCTCGGTGGCCTGGCGGTGCTCAACCTGGAGGGCATCTTCACGCGCTATGAGGACGCCGACGAGCAGCTCGAGCGGATAGCCAAGCTGCCCAAGGACGTCGCTACGCGCGAGATGCAGGAGATCTACAGCCAGCCGGTCAAGCCTGAGCTGATCGCGCAGCGAATCCGCGAGATCAAGGAGCAAAAGGTCGTCGTCGCTGCCTCGCTCACGCCTCAACGGGTGCTCGAGTACCACGAGCTGGCGCTCGAGGCCGGGCTGGACGTGCTCGTCATCCAGGGCACGGTGGTGTCGGGGGAACACGTGTCCACCGTCTCCGAGCCTCTGAACCTGAAGGAGTTCATACCGTCGCTTGATGTGCCGGTGGTCGTTGGTGGATGCGCGTCCTATCACACCGGTTTGCACCTGATGCGCACAGGCGCCGCCGGTGTGCTCGTGGGCGTCGGACCGGGCGCTGCCTGCACCACCCGGGGCGTGCTTGGGATCGGCGTCCCGCAGGCGACGGCCATCGCTGATGTGGCCCACGCTCGCTCGACTCACATGCTTGAGACGGGTGAGTATTGTCAGGTGATCGCAGATGGGGGCATGCGCAATGGTGGCGACGTCTCCAAGGCGATCGCCCTGGGCGCCGACGCCGTCATGATCGGCTCGCCGCTGGCCCGCGCTCACGAAGCGCCTGGACGTGGCTTTCACTGGGGCATGGCCACATTTCATCCGACACTCCCGCGTGGGGCGAGGGTGGCCACCAACCGCAACGGCACGCTCGAGGAGATCCTGGTGGGTCCCGCGCGCGAGAACGACGGCACCTTCAATCTGTTCGGTGGCCTGCGCACCTCGATGGCCACCTGCGGACACAAGGACCTCGCCGAGTTCAACCGCGCAGAGGTCGTGATCGCACCGTCGCTGCAAACCGAGGGCAAGCAGCTGCAGCGCGACCAATCCGTCGGCATGGGCTCCAACGGCAAGGCGGCCGCGCTCGTAAATGACTGACGTGGCCGCGACGGTCCCCACCCCGACCTCCGATGGGCGGAGTGAGACGCCGGTGGCACGCGAGGAGGTCGTGGTCCTTGACTATGGCGGTCAGTATTCCCAGCTGATCGCCCGGCGCATCCGCGATTGCGGGGTGTTCTCAGAGCTGCTGCCCCACCACGTGCCGCTCGAGGAGGTCGCGAAGCGCAAACCGCGCGGGATCATCCTCTCCGGCGGGCCCGCATCGGTGTATGCGCCAGGAGCACCGCGCCTGGAGCGCGAGCTGCTGGAGTTGGGAGTGCCGGTGCTCGGCATCTGTTACGGCATGCAGTTGCTCGTCCACGAGCTCGGCGGGCGGGTGGAGCAGGCCGACGTCGGCGAGTTCGGGCGCTCGGAGCTGACCATCTCCGAGCCTGGAGTGCTGCTTGCCGGAATGCCTAAGGAACAGACCTGTTGGATGTCCCACCGCGACACCGTCTTCGAGGCGCCCGAGGGCTTCACCGCACTCGCCTCCTCAACCGCCTCGCCGGTGGCGGCCGTGGAGGACCGCAAGCGCGGCATCTATGGGATCCAGTTCCATCCCGAGGTCGTCCACACGCCCTATGGCCAGGAGATCCTTACCCGCTTCCTCACCGAGGTGTGCGGTTGCGAGCGCAGCTGGTCGGCGGCGTCGATCGCCGAAGACCAGATCGCCCGGATCCGCAGACAGGTGGGGAATGGACGTGTCGTCTGCGGGCTCTCCGGCGGGGTGGACTCCTCTGTTGCCGCTCTGCTTGTGCACCGCGCGGTCGGCGATCAGCTCACTTGCGTGTTCGTCGACCACGGCCTGATGCGCAAGGACGAGGGTGAGCAGGTGATCAGCGCCTTCAGGGACACCTTCAAAGTGCCGCTTGTGGCAGTCGACGCCGAGCGGCGCTTTCTCGAGAAGCTGAAAGGGGTCACCGAGCCCGAGGCCAAGCGCAAGGCGATCGGCGCAGAGTTCATAAGGGTGTTCGAGGAGGAGGCCGAGAAGATCTCCGCTTCGAGCCCTGCCCGCTATCTGGTGCAGGGCACGCTCTACTCAGACGTGATCGAGTCCGGTGGAGGTACAGGAGCCGCCACGATCAAGTCTCATCACAACGTGGGGGGACTGCCCGAGGACATGCAATTCGAGCTGGTCGAGCCACTGCGGGCGCTGTTCAAGGACGAGGTGCGCGCCGTCGGCGCAGAGCTTGGTCTTCCCGAGCGGCTTGTCTGGCGCCAACCGTTCCCGGGCCCGGGGCTCGCAATCAGAATAGTCGGCGGCGAAGCCACCAGGGAGCGCCTGGATGTGCTGCGCGAGGCCGACCATGTCCTGCAGGAGGAGATCCGCAAGGCCGGTCTCTACCGCGAGCTGTGGCAGTCCTTCTGCGTGCTTCCCGACGTGCGCACAGTCGGCGTCCAAGGGGACGAGCGCACCTACGGCTACGTGGTGGTGATCCGTGCGGTCACCAGCGACGACGCGATGACAGCCGACTGGGCGCGCCTGCCCTACGACCTCTTGGAGACGATTGCCTCGCGCATGATCAACGAGCTGCGCGAGGTCAACCGTGTGGTCCTCGACATCACCTCGAAGCCCCCGGGCACCATCGAGTGGGAGTAGCTATCATTCGCGCTCGCGCCGCGCGCTTTCTTCGCGTGGCCTTTTTTACGTCATGAAGACCTACGTCGCCAAGCCCACCGATCGCGAGCGCAACTGGCTCGTCGTTGACGCCAACGGAAAGACGCTCGGGCGCCTTGCGACGCAGATCGCCGACGTGCTGCGCGGCAAGCGCAAGCCTGAGTACACACCCCACATCGACACGGGCGATTTCGTGGTGGTCATCAACGCCGAGAAGGTGTCGGTCAGCGGCAAAAAGCGCCAGGACAAGCGCTACTACCGTCACTCGGGCTACCCGGGTGGATTGCGCTCGCGCACCTTCGAGGAGATGATCGCGCGCCGGCCCGAGGAGATCGTCCGGCTCGCCGTCAAGGGGATGATGCCCCGCAATCGTCTAGCCCGCAAGCAGCTCACGAAGCTCAAGATCTATGCGGGGCCCGAGCATCCCCATGTCGCCCAGAAACCGCAACCGATGGAGATCGAGGCCTGATGGCCGACGAGCCGACAGAGCACACCGACGAGCAGCAGGCCGATCCGGCCGAGCAAGCGCCTGACGCGCCCAACGCAGACACAACCACCGCGGAGGGCGTCGAGAAGACTCCAGAGCAGCCGGTCGAGCCGGTCGCAGACGCAAATCCGGAGGCGCCGGTGGCAGACGGCGGATCGGATGAGCAGCAGTCAGCGGCCACCGAGCCGGTCCCCGAGGAGCCCGCCGCGCAGGAGCCGGTCGCCCACGAGCCCGTCCCGGCAGAGGGAACGACCGAGGAGCCCCGATCCGAGCAGCCTGGAACCGAGCAGCCTGGATCCGCGGAGCAGCAGCCCGGCGCGCCGGGGGCGACAGAGTCCGCAGCCGGAGACGCAGACGAGCTCGAGGAAGAGGAGCCCGCTCCACGCGTGAAGCCCTCTGTGCCAGGCGCTCACCTCGAGGTTGACATCGTCCCCGAGGGCGTCGACCCGCTGGCTCCAGAGCACCCCGAGGACCCATACGCGCTCGATGAGGACGACGAGCCGCGCTCCGAGGAGGACGCTGAGGGCGGCCAACTGTCCGAGCCGATCTCGACAGCGGCGATCGACCTGGCCGCAGGAGCCCGCTACAAGGCGACAGGCAAGCGCAAGACGGCGATCGCAAGGGTCATCCTCAGGCCTGGCAGCGGCACCTACCTCGTCAACGGTCGTGCCCTCGATGAGCACTTCCCGCGAGCGACCCTCCAGCGCAATATTCGTCAACCGCTTGAGACGGTCGGCTACCAGGACCGCATGGATGTCGTGGCCCGCCTGCACGGTGGCGGAATCTCCGCTCAGGCCGGCGCTCTGCGCCATGGCATATCCCGCGCGTTGCTCGAGGCCGATCCGAACCTGCGTGGCGAGCTCAAGCGTCGCGGCTTCCTGACACGCGACTCGCGCGCCAAGGAGCGCAAGAAGGCCGGTCTGAAGAAGGCCCGCAAGCGGCCGCAGTTCTCCAAGCGCTAGATCTGCCTGTGGGCAGGCTGTTCGGGACCGATGGCGTCCGTGGAGTAGCCGGCGAGCTGTTGAGCGCCGAGCTCGCACTCGCCATTGGCAGGGCAGCCACCACCAATACCGAGGCGGAGCATCCGAGGGTGCTGATCGTGCGCGACACCCGTGAGTCAGGTGAGATGCTGCAAGCAGCCCTCGCTGCAGGGGTGAGCGCGGCGGGAGGAGAAGCGCTGCTCGGTGGAGTGCTCCCCACGCCGGCGGCGC
>DATHPT010000281.1:0-2598 GCA_035483615.1 Solirubrobacteraceae bacterium
GCCAGTTCATGGCGTAGACCGCGAGCCCGGCACTCACGATGCCCGCCCCGCCCTCGAGCTCGGATTCGCTTCCCAGCGCCATCACGACTATGCCCGCCAGCACTATGGCCGTGGGCAGCACGTAGCGCAGACCGACCATAAGCGGATTCGTGCGCTCCCGAGGATTGTCGCCCGGCTTGATCGGTGATTGCTCGTCAATCATCTGTCACCTCATGTCGCGAATCGATCGTGTCCTGCGGAGATCATCGTCGCACCTGCCTGGCGTCGCCTCAGGCGGTCACCGGCTCGGCCGCGACGTCGGATGCCTCGTCGTGGCGCAGGTCGCTGTCGCGAACCAGCAGCAGCGCAAGCACGGCGCCCATGAGCGACAGAGCGGCGCCGACCAGCAGAATCACGGAGAAGCCGTGGGTGAAACCCTCGCGCGCGGCGTGAACGACCGGCGCAGGAGCGCCGGCCGGGAGCGTGCCTGAGGAGACCGCTTCGGCAAGCCCGCGCGCGCGGTCGCCGCTGACGTGCGGCAGCAGATCCTGGATTCGCTGCTGGGAGAGGGCCAGAAACAGCGCGCCAAGCCCGGCTGTGCCTGAGGCGATCGCGACCTGTCTGAAGGTGTCGTTGATGCCCGAGGCCACGCCGCTCATACGCTCGGGCACGGTCGAGAGCGCCACGTTGGCGAGCACTGGGTTGACAAGCCCAACGCCGAGCCCGCCGACGATGAAGCCGGGAAGCAGCACCGTCCAGGCGTCGTTTGCTTTGGCGCCGCTCATCAGGACGAGGCCGAGCGCCGTGATCGCGAGGCCGCCCGACAGCAGCGCGCGGGCGGGCACCTTCCCCTCGAGCGAAGCGGTCCCACCCGCCACGAAGAACGAACCTACGGTGAACGGCAGGTAGCGCAGGCCGGCCTGCAGCGGCGAAAGGTGCTCAATCTCCTGCATGTAGAGGGTGATGTAGAGGAACAGCGCGAACATCGATCCGCTGAGCGCGAACGCGGTGATCTGAGCGCCCGTAAAGGCGTGGCTGCGAAAGAGGGTCAGGGGAAGCATCGGCTGGGTGACGCGCAACTCGATCGCGACGAACGCCACGAACAGCAGGATCGAAGTGGCCAGCAGCGCGAGAATCACCGCGGATGTCCAGCCGTCGTCGTTGCCACGCAGCAGCGCGAGCACGAGCAGCGCATTCGCGGTTGAGAAGGTGAAGGTGCCGCCCCAGTCGATACCTCGAGCCGTCTCATCACGCGATTCCGCGACCGTGAGCACCGTCACCACAATCGCAGCGACGCCGACCGGGATGTTAAGGAAGAAGATCGACTGCCAGCCGATGGCCTGGGTCAGGGCGCCACCGACGAGTGGGCCGAGCGCCACCGCCACTCCGATCGTGGCCCCGTAGATCGCGGTGGCGGTCGCCCGCTCGGCGCCGCGCCACTCCTGCGCCAGCAGCGCCAGCGACACGGCGAACATCACGGCGCCGCCGACACCCTGAAGCGCACGCGAGAGGTTCAGCACCGTCGGAGATCCCGCCAGCCCGCAGAACAGTGACGCCAAGGTGAAGATCCCCAGGCCGATCACGAACACGCGCTTGCGTCCGAGCCGGTCGGCAAGCGACCCCGAGGTGAGCACGAACGCAGCAAGCGTCAGCGCATAGGCGTCCACGACCCACTGAAGATCGGTGAACGATGAGTGGAGGTCCTTGCGGATGCTCGGCAGGGCGGTATTGACGACGGTGATGTCGAGGAGCAGCATGAACGTCGCCACGCACACGGCGATCAGCGTCCACCACTTGCGTTCCATCCTGAAATCCTTCCCGAGGCGCCGGCAAAATAGTAGGAAGGCGCTGATACTAGGCCCTGGCGCCGGCTTTGCGGGAGATCCACGCCCCGCGGAGCCCCGCTGGGACCAAATGCTCAGGCAGTCACTGTGATGTCAGGGTCCGGACGCAGCAGGCGGTTGTCGGTCTCGATGATTATTCGACAGGGCCGCTTGCTCAGGAGGTAGGCCGCGGTCGGCCCGATGCGCTTCTCACTCAGAGGCGCATGAATGGTGGACCAATAGATGACGTCCGCCTCCACCCGCTCGGCTTCCTCGACGATCGCCGCCCCGGGATTGCGTGTGCGGATCAGGCCCGTGTGAATCTTTATGCCCGTGCGTCGTGCCTTCACCCGCGTGCTGGCGAGCACCGAGCGCCCTTGGGCCTCCTCAGCCTCGAGGCCTGCGTCCAGAGAGAGCTGGCTGGGCACCGGCAAAACGAAGATCGCATACACCACACCCTCTTCGCCGATCAGTTTCGCGGCGCTGCTCAGCGCGCTGGCGCTGACGTCTTCGCCGAAGATCGGCACGAGCGCGGTGCGGTAGCCAATCGCCTGGAACTCTGGCGGGCGGGTGGCGCGTGCGATCCGGTACTGCGCTCGCGGATCCAGCCCCTGACGCTTGCGATAGTAGAAGTAGCCCGCCATGCCCAGAACCATCCAGGGGACTCCGATCGTGCGAGCCTCGGGATGCAACGCCACCACCGCACACCACGCCGCGAAGGTCACGAGCGCTCCGAGCACGGCGGTCAATGGGATCGAGTGGCCTCTGATGCGAACGTTCCACGGCATCCGATAGG
>DATHPT010000282.1:0-2609 GCA_035483615.1 Solirubrobacteraceae bacterium
GAGAAAGTGCTGCCGCTCCTGCGTGAGCGCCGCATTGTCCCGTCGGGCGCCCCGCCCCACCCCCGCAAGCTTCTCGTCACCGAGATCGCATTCTCGGGAGTAAAGAGCATCGATGGGGCAGAGACGCCCTTCGAGTTCCGTTGGAATAACCTCGGCCCAGGCCTCCACGGAATCGCGAGCGACGCCAACCTGCGCGGTAAGAGCACCATCCTCGAAGTAGTCCTCTGGTGCCTGCGCGGCCGGCCCAAGGGTCTGCAAGATGTCGTCCGCGCCTGGATCCGACATGCAGCGCTCGGCTTCGAAATCGACGGCGCCGCGCATCGAGTAGAATTTCGGCTCGACGAGGACATGCCGATCGGCGTGCTTTCGCGGGGCGCGCCAGGCGACGCCGTCCCCATCGAGATCGCTCGCTTCGAGGGCGAGGATGAGTTCGAGGAGGTGATGGACGACTTCATGATGCGTGCCTTCGAGCTGAGCGAACTGAAATCGCGCCAGAGGTACAGCCACGACACCTTGGCACAGACTGTCGGCAGCGGCTGGGTCGGGTACAGCAAAGCCCTCCACATTGCCGGCTCCCAGCCGATTCTGCTCGGTGACGAGATCTTCGGAGGTTTGCCGGGCCGGCTGCTTCAGATTTTCCTCGGTGTCCCGCACGCCGAATTGATGATGACGGCGCGGGCTGCCCGCGGCGAGGAACTCCAGGCTGAGCAACAGAGTCAGCGCCGGGCCGACCTCGACCGTGGGACCGACGAGGCGGAGATCGCCGAGCTACAGCACCAGCTTGAGCAAGCGATGAGGGAACGCGATACCGTGAGCACCGTGTCGGACGTGATCGGGGAGGTGGTCGCCCAGGGTGAAATCATCGCCGCTGCGATAGCTCGGCGGACCGAAGCGCTTGAGGCCAGCAACGAGCTCGGGCTCGTCGCGGCTGAAGCGGAAGGCGCGGCCGATGATGAGGCTGCAACAGTCCTCCAAATGGGCCACGCCATCAAAGCCAAGCGCTATTTCACGGGTCTCGATCCGGTCTGCTGCCCGCGCTGCCAGCGTCCTATTGACATTATCCGCAGGGCCCGGGAGGTCGAACAGGGCGCTTGCTCGGTATGTACGACCCCGCGCGAGCAGGAGGAGGAGGCGACCGCGGTCGCCGCCCTCGACGAGGCCAATCAGCGTGCCAACGAGGCCAGATCGGTCGCTGAGCAGGCGCAGCGCCGACATGATGAGGCCTTAAGAGTCCTCCGGATGGCGGAGGACGAGCTCGCCGCCGAGCGGCGGAAGCTGGAGGAAATTGAGCGGCGGCGGGCCGCCGGTGATCCCCGCCAGGCAGCGGAGATGGCCGTAGCGCGCATCGAGGGTAGGATCGAGGAGCGGCGGACGCGGTCAGGAGTGCGGGTTGAGGCACATCACGTGGACCGGACACTTCTGGATGCGGCGGTAGCTGAAGCTGAGCAGCTCCGAAGGGAAGCCTCAGAGGAGCTTCTCCGGGAGCTCAATGCTGAGATCCGTTCCATTGCTGAGTCGCTGGGGATTCCAAATCTGGAGGAGGTCAAGGTTCTGCTCAACGCAACGATGAGGGTCGTTATCGGTGGCCAGCCTACAAACTTCACCAGGCTGACGGGCGGCGAGCGCCTTAGGCTACGGATTGCCACCGTCGTCGCGATGCTCCGCATCGGCGAGCGACGTAGGGTGAGCCGCCATCCAGGGCTGATTCTCATCGACTCTCCGGGCGACGAAGAGGTCGTCGACGAAAACCTCGCCGAGATGTTGCACGAGCTCGATCGCTTGGCTAGCGAGATCAAACACCTGCAGGTGTTCGTCGCCAGCGCCAGGCCGGCGCAGATCGTGGGCGTTATCCCCCCGGAGCGCCGGAGAGTCGCCGCGGACGGCGGGTTCCTCTGGTGATCCGCCCGGCCGGACCGTTGTCGCGCGCTGGCTCGGTTAACGCATTGTAGTTATGGACGCCTCAGCCAACCCCGCCTCCAAACGGCTCGGAAGTATCGAAGAGGTCACGCTCGCCTCCCTCGGCGGTGAGGACGCGGTCCTGGTTGATGCCGCCGCCATCGCCCGCTCGCCGGCTCTGCCGCGGCTGGTGCCCGCACTCGAGCAGGACTGGGCCTGCCTGAGTCGCCGCCACGAGCTGATCGAGGTTCTTCGGCAGGGGCTCCGCCAGCCCGTCGGGCTCTTGACTTTCGACCACCTCGCAGATGCCTGGCTTGCCGCGCCTGCTCTGCGGGCGGCCGCCGCTCACACACTCGCCAAGGACTTCGCTGAGGTCGCCGGCAGTGTTGGTGATCCGCTTGTCCGGGCGGCGGCAATGGAAAAGCTCCTTCACATCGCCGAGGACAATCCTGCCGTCAAGTATCAGCTTATCGCTTCAGCCATGAGCGTCGACCCGAAGGTGACGCCGCCCCAGGCGCTTGCGCGAATAGTGCGCGTCCTCGGGGCCGCCTACGAGCTATTCGGTGACCGTGAACTGCTCCCAGTGCTCGACGGTTTCGCGCGAAACGAACTGGTCGTTGATACCGTCGAGTTCGAGCGCGCGCTCATCCGCATCGACATGGGGTTGGAGGCCGGGACCGAAGACGAGGCGATCGAGAACCTTGCTGCGGCCC
>DATHPT010000283.1:0-2283 GCA_035483615.1 Solirubrobacteraceae bacterium
GGGGCGGACGGAGCCGACTCGTCGACATAGGACAGAGAGTACGTCCCCTGGGGTGTCGTGATCGAGGTTAGGCGTTGATTCTGGGGAATCTTGAGCGAGGCGTAGCGGGTCCATCTGACGTCGGGCCGGCTCTCATACTGAAAGGTGATCGCATTGAACGGCTGGCCCGAAGCCACTGGATTGATGTCGTTTAGGAACCCGGTGTAGTCGATCTCCGATACCCATATGCCGGAGGCGCTGAAGCTCTGCTGGGTGTCTGTCGTCCCCTGGTCCTTGTTGTAGTGGATGTCGAAGTAGTTTCCCCATACGTCGATGACGCGGTCGAGCGCCCACACCGCCGTCTCACCATTCGACGCGTTCACACGATCTACAGGATCGCGCCCGTAGATGCGGGTCTCGCCCGCTTTCGTGAGGACGACGAACTCTCCCGACACGTCGTGGGTCGTCTGGCTAAAGTCCTGCTTCTCGGGAACGTAGATTCCAGAGCCCGGCGGCTCCTCAAACAGCTTCGCCCCGTCGAGACAGATGCCGTCTGTCTGTGTCGTTGGATCACTGGGCTTCAAAGAATCCATCATAACGGGTCGCCCGTATCCGTCCTGCTGCACTGTTCTGGGGCACCGGGTGATGAAAGACAGTCCGCCGAGTGCCCAACCCTGGCCGGCGATCCTGTACAAGTCGAGTATTTCCCCGACACCCGGTCCTCGGGGTGACGGTGGGTCAGCTGGCGAGCGGCACCTCCTCGGCCGCGTCTGAAATCGGTGGCAGGAGCCACTGGGAGGCGATGAGGTCGTAGAGGGCCTTGGCCGGGGTCCTGCCGGCCACGCGGTAGCCCTGGTGGGTGCGCTGGAAGTTGTAGAAGGCCATGAAGACGTCGAGGTCACGCTGGATCTGGTCAGGACCCTCGTACCACTTGGTTCGTCCCTGGACGCGGAAGCACTCGTCGAGGAGGGTGCGGTTCATGCGCTCGACGAAGCCGTTGGTGCGCGGCGATCTGACCTTCGTCGTGCGGTGTTTGATGCCCTCGACAGAGAGCAGAAGCTCATAGGGATGGCTCTCGGGCTTGCCGCAGAATTCGCGGCCGTTGTCGGTGAGCACGGATCCGACGGTGATGCCCAGGTTCTCGTAGAAGGGCAGCACGCGGTCGTGCAGCAGGTCGCAGGCGGTGATCGGCATCTTCGACGTGTAGACCTTCGCGAAGGCGAAGGAACACGAGACGTCGACGATGACCTGGACATAGACCTTGCCGACGCCCTTCAGTGTTCCCCAGTAAAACGTGTCCTGATTGAGCAGCTCGCCGGGCCGGGACGCCTCGACGTGGCGGCTTCGGAAGTCGGAGCTGTGGCGTTCCAGCAGCTTGATCTGCGCCTCCGATAGCACGAAGGTCTGCTGGCGGGCGTGGCGTTCGAGGCGCATCAGGCGCTTGTGGCGGGTCTCGATGTCGTGACGGAGCCAGACGCCACGGACACCGCCGGCGCTGACGTTCACGTTCTCAAGCCGCAGCTGGTTCGCCAGGTACTGGGGGCCTCGGGTCGGCTGGTGCAGTGAGAAGTCGAGGATCCGCTGCTCGATGTCGGGCGCGACGCGGTTCGGGTGCGGGTTGCGCGGGCCGCGCTTCTGCTCGACGAGCTTAGCCACGCCGCCGATCTGGAAGGCGCGCTTCACCTCGTAGAACGTGTCACGGTGGTAGCCCATCAGCTTGCAGGCCTTCGAGACGTTGCCGAGCTCCTCAGCGAGCTGCAGCAGGGACAGTTTTCTTCGGGTACTGTGGCCGGTGGCGGTCATTCGGTCCTCCAGGGTTTGGATGTGTCGCAACAACCAAATTACCCCGAGGGACCGGGTGGCCGCCGTTACGCTTCGTCGGCGACCTGTCGGATAATTACTCGACTACTTCAGGCTGCGCGAACGGCGCGGGAATTAGGCCGTGCTGATCTCGATCGCGGCGCGAAAGCGCATAGCCCACGTGCCGAGCGGGAAGATCGCCGCGGCACCGGCGCGGAACGTCTCGAATGCCGCCCGATAGAGCGCCTGAAAGATTTTGTTCTGTTTGAGCCGCTCAATGCGCCTCCACTTGTCGCGGCAAGCGAGAGCAGGACTGAGCTGGCGCCGCGCCTCCGCGTCCGAGGGCCGGTCGTTCCAGTGCTGCGAGAGGATTCTCTTGCGTCCGAGCACGAGCTCCTGACAGGGAAGGAACTGTGAGAGTGACTGTAACGGCCCGCGCCGCTACTTCACGACCACGACGCTGACCTGACCCTCGCGCCGCAGCACCGTCAGGCCCACGTCGTG
>DATHPT010000284.1:0-9730 GCA_035483615.1 Solirubrobacteraceae bacterium
CGTTGTGGTCGAGCTCTGGCAGCTCGTGAGCGAATGCGGGCTGCTTGGAGTTCTCGTTGATCTGGGTCTTCCAACGGTAGGCGATCGGCACTGTCAGGCCCGCTCCGGCGATCACGGGCGCGGTCCCGAGCAGGCCACGCGCGGTCTGCTTGGCCAGCGAGTCCTCCGGGGAGTCCGGGCCCCACTCGGCCACAAGCTGCTCGGTGTGGGAGGCGGCCACGTCGATCTCCGATGTCAGGCGCGGGCCGGCGCCGCACAGCGCCGCTACCTCAAGCGCCGCCACCGTCATGTAGGCGACCGCAGCACGCGGCTGGAAGCCTCCCGGGAGCGGGATCAGCGGCACGCCGTCCTCGCGCGCCATCTCCGCCAGGCGCCCGCCGGTGGTGGCGACCACGCGCTGTGCCCCAAGCGCTCCCGCGGACTCGTAGCAGGCAAGCGTCTCCTCGGTGTTGCCGGAGTAGCTTGCGCACAGGACCGTCGTGTCGGGCGTGGTCCACACCGGCAGCCCGTAGGCGCGCGTCACGAAGATCGGCCTCGACGCGTGGTCCCCGAGCGCCGCGCGCGCCAGCGCGCCGCCGATCGCCGATCCGCCCATCCCGGCCACCACCAGACCCGAGGGCGTGTCCCACTCGGCCATGATCGCCGACTCCACGCGCCACAGGCCGTCGCGCAGGTGCTCGGGCAGGGACAGCACGTCGTTCAGCTGGCCGGAGGCGTCCACGCGGGCGATCGCCTCGCGCGAGAGCGCGTCGGTGGTCGATGTGGCAGCGCCGCCGCCTTCGCTCATCTACTCGTCTCCTGTTGAGAGTGGGCTTTGAGGCTCACACGAGCCTAGAATCGGATCGCGCCGTCGGGCAGCGTCACACCAGGGAAGATACGCGCGCCGCCAGCGATCGTGTTGTCCGCCCCCACAGTGACGCCCTCTCCGAGCACTGCGCCCTCCTGGATGCGGGTGCCGGCGCCGATGCGACATCCAGCAGCGACGATGCAGTCGCGCAGCGTGCAGTTCTCCCCGATCTCGCTGCCGTTGAGGATCACCGAGCGCTCGACGGTGCTGCCGGCGCCGACCTTCACGCCGTGGCCGAGCACCACGAGGCTGCCGACGTGGGCTCCCTCGGCCACGACCGCGCCGGGCTCGATCACCGCTGGGGGAATCGCCCGTCCACTCACCTGGGCGCCGTCGGCGACCGACAGGTAGCTGTCGCCCAGGCGCTCGCGAACCGCCGTCTGGACGTTGCCCTCGAGGATGTCGAAGGTTCCCTGCAGGTAGCGGGCGGGCGTGCCGATGTCGAGCCAGTAGCTCTCCGAGGGGAAGCCGTACAGGCCCTCGCCGATCAGGCGTGGCCACACTTCGCGCTCGATCGAGACGTTGCGGTCGGCGGGCACCAGCTCGAGGATGTCGCGCTCGAGCACGTAGGCGCCGGCGCTGATCAGCTTCGTGTCGATCCTGTCCGAGCTCGGCTTCTCGACGAAGTCCCTGACGGAACGGTCGTCCTGCAGGTGAACGAGGCCGTATGCGCTCGGGTCCTCCACGGGCACGAGCGCCAGCGTCGCCCTGGCCCCCGTGCGCTCGTGCTGGGCGATCTGCTCGGTCAGGTCGATGTCGGTGAGCACATCGCCGTTGAGCATCAGGAAGCGCTCGTCGAGCATCGACTCGGCGAACTTCAGCGCGCCGGCGGTCCCGCGCGGATCGGGCTCCTCGACGAAGCGCAGCCTGACGCCGTAGCTGGAGCCGTCGCCGAGCACGTTGCGCACGCTTGTCGCGAGAAAGCCACAGGACATGATCACGTCGTTGATCCCATGGGCGCACAGCCACTCGAGCATGAACGAGATGAACGGGCGATCCACCAGCGGGACGACCGGCTTGGGCACCGTCGAGGTAAGCGGGCGCAGGCGGGTCCCCTCCCCGCCGACGAGAATCACAGCCTGCATCAGTGTCTACCAATCCCCTCGTAGGTAAGGCCGGCGGCGCGGACCGCATCCCCGTCCAGTGCATTGCGCCCGTCGATCAGAAGCGTTCCGCGCATCGCGCGGGCGACTTCCTTCCATTCGAACTCTACGAACTCGGGCCACTCGGTGACCAGGATAACCGCGTCCGCCTCTGCGATGGCGTCGAAGGCCGAGTCGGCATAGTCGAGCTGGGGCATCAACAGGCGTGCCTGCTCCTCGGCAATCGGGTCATAGGCGCGCACGTGCGCGCCCTCCGCCTGCAGGCGCGCGGCCAGCACCAGCGAGGAGGCGCCGCGCATGTCGTCCGTGTTCGGCTTGAACGCGAGTCCGAGCAGCCCCACACGACGACCCGCGAGCTCGCCGAGGTGACGTTGCAGCTTGGACACCCCCCGCCGCTTCTGCAGCTCGTTGACCTCGATCACGGCGTTGAGCAGCTGGAAGTGGTAGCCGGAGTTGCCCGCAAGCAGCTTCAGGGCGCTGACATCCTTGGTGAAGCAGCTCCCGCCGTAGCCGAGCCCCGCCTGCAGGAACTTGGGACCGATGCGATCGTCAAGGCCCATCCCGCGGGCCACCTCAACCACGTCGGCCCCGACCTCCTCGCACACGTTGGCGATCTCGTTGATGAAAGAGATCTTGGTCGCAAGGAACGCGTTCGCGGCGAGCTTGATCATCTCGGCGCTCGCCACGTCGGTGCACAGCAGCGGGGCCTCAAGCGGCTCGTACAGCTTCACCACGGCCTCCTGAGCCCAGTCCGCCTCTCCGCCCACCACCACGCGATCGGGGTGCAGGAAGTCCGCGACCGCCGAGCCCTCCTTCAGGAACTCGGGGCAGGACACGTAGCTGAAGCCCGACTTCCCGCGCTCCTTGAAGATCCGCTTGATGTTGGCGCCCGTCCCGCATGGGACGGTCGACTTCATCACGAGGGCGTGACCGTCGGGGGTCGGCATCGAGTCGACCACGCTGTGCACCGCGGAGAGGTCCGCGTCGCCGGAGTGCGTAGGGGGCGTGCCGACGGCCACAAACAGCAGCCGGGCGTGCTCCAGGGCGCCCGTCATCTCGCAGGAGAAGTGCAGCCGATCCGCGTTGTGCGCAAGCATCTCCTCGAGGCCCGGCTCGTAGATAGGGATCTCGCCGCGGCTCAGACGCTCGATCTTCTCGGCGTCAACGTCCACGCACCACACGTCGCTGCCCAGCTCGGCGAAGCCGACCGCCGTGACCAGCCCGACGTAGCCTGTGCCGATCACCCCGATCGGTTCGCGCTCAGCGGTCATCAGGCGAGAGAGCCTAGCGATCCGCCATCGAGCCTGGTCGTGCGCTGACCTGTGGCTCTGTGGGAGGGTCGATCCCCATTCCCGGGGAGGCTATTCGCCTACCGCCAGGAACGCCTCATAGCGCTTGGCGTCGCGCAGCGCGCGCGCCTTCTCCTCGCTGCCGCTCTCGGCGCCCTCGTAGGCGGCGCGGGCTTCTGAGAGTCGCGTCTGAAACGTCCCGCGGTCCAGCGCGTCCGGCGCGATCGCCTCCTCGACGAGCACCAGCGCCCGATTCTCGGCGAACTGGAGATACCCCTCGGCCTGGGCGAAGCGCACGATCTCAGACTCCGAGCGATACAGGCGCAGCTCGGTCGGTTCGAGCTGCGCCAGCAGCGGAGCGTGGTTGGCGAGGATGCCGATCGACCCGACGGAGGTGCGAGTGGACAGCATCTCGATCTCCTCGCTGAACACCTCCCCCTCGGGCGTCAGCACTTCGACTGGGAACTTCGTGCGAGCCACCGCGATCAGCCTTTGTCGGCGTCCTCGAGCACCTGCTCGATCGTGCCCTTCAGGAAGAACGCGCGCTCGGGCACGTCGTCGTGCTTGCCGTCGATGATCTCCTCGAAGCCGCGGATCGTCTCGGCGATCGGCACGTAGGCGCCGGGGGTGCCGGTGAACTGTTCGGCCACGAAGAACGGCTGGGAGAGGAAGCGCTCGATCTTGCGAGCCCGCTGCACCGTCAGCTTGTCCTCGTCGGAGAGCTCGTCGATGCCGAGGATCGCGATGATGTCCTGCAGCTCCTTGTAGCGCTGCAGGATCTCCTTGACGCGGTTGGCCACGCGGAAGTGATCCTCGCCCACGATGTCCGCCTTAAGGATCGTGGAGGTCGAGTCGAGCGGATCGACAGCCGGGTAGATCCCCTTTTCGGAGATCGCCCGCGACAGCGCGGTGGTGGCGTTGAGGTGGGCGAACACCGATGCCGGAGCCGGGTCGGTGTAGTCGTCGGCTGGGACGTAGATCGCCTGTACCGAGGTGACCGAGCCCTGCTTGGTGGAGGTGATGCGCTCCTGCAGCTGGCCCATCTCGGTCTCGAGCGTCGGCTGGTAGCCGACCTGCGAGGGCATCCGCCCGAGCAGCGCCGAGACCTCGGAGCCGGCCTGCACGAAGCGGAAGATGTTGTCCACGAACAGCAGCACGTCCTGGCCCTCGTCGCGGAAGTGTTCGGCCATCGTCAGGCCCGACAGCGCCACACGCATGCGAGCGCCGGGCGGCTCGTTCATCTGCCCGAACACGAGCATCGTCTTGTCGATGACGCCCGACTCCTTCATCTCCAGCCACAGGTCGTTGCCCTCGCGCGAACGCTCGCCCACGCCGCAGAACGCCGACAGCCCGCCGTGCTCCTTGGCGAGGTTGTGGATCAGCTCCTGGATCAGCACGGTCTTGCCCACGCCGGCGCCGCCGAACAGGCCGACCTTTCCACCCTTGGCATAGGGGGCGAGCAGGTCGATCACCTTGATGCCCGTCTCGAACATCTCGGTCGTCGGGGTCAGATCCTCGACCTTCGGAGCGGGCTGGTGGATCTGGCGACGGGGAGTGTCGGTGGGAATCGGCTCGCCGAGGTCGATCGGTTCGCCGAGCAGGTTGAAGATGCGCCCGAGCGTCGCCTCGCCCACGGGTACGGTGATCGGGCCACCGGTGTCGATCGCCTCCGCCCCACGCGCCAGGCCGTCGGTGGTGTCCATCGCGACCGCACGCACGCGGTCGTCGCCGAGGTGCTGCTGCACCTCGCACACCAGCAGCTCGCCGGACTCGGGACTGACCCCCTCTGCCTCCTCGGCCGCCGCGGCCTTGGGACGGGCGATCGTGATCGCATGGTTGATCTCGGGCAGCCTGTCGGGGAACACGACGTCGAGCACGACGCCCTGGATCTCCTCGATGCGCCCCACGTTGCGCTCGGCCGTCCCCTCTGGGGAGCTGGAGCTGGTGGTTGGCTTTGTGGCGATGCTGGCGTCCATTTCGTTTCAGTTCTCCTAGTGGTCTATCAAGTCGTGTGTGGTGACCCGGTTTAGTTGAGTCCCTCGGCGCCCGCTACTACCTCCATGATCTCTTGCGTGATCTCGGCCTGGCGGGCTCGGTTCATCTGAAGCGTGTATTCCTCGATCAGGGTGCCGGCGTTCTCCGAGGCGTTGCGCATCGCCGTCATCTGAGCCCCGAAGAAGCCCGCGGTGGACTCGATCAGCGCACGGTAGATCGAGATCTCGATGTAGTCGGGCACGAGGCGCTTCAGGATCTCCTCGGGCCCGGGCTCGTACTCCACGAGCGCCTGGGGACCGGAGTCCGTCTCAGCTCCGCCCTCGAGCACAGACTTGGAGAGCGGCAGCAGCGTCTCGCGTGTCACATGCTGGGTGAGCGGTGAGACGTAGGAGTTGTAGAGAATGTCCACCCGGTCGAGCTGCCCGTCCGTGTAGGCGCTGATCAGGTCGTCGGCGATCCCGCGTGCATCGGCATAGGCGGGACGGTCGGTGAAGCCGGTGTAGCTGCCGCTCAGCTCGCGCCCACGGAACGTGAGCGAGGAGACACCGCGACGCCCGGTGGCATACCAGACGCTCTGCAGCCCTTCCTCGGCGAGCTCTGAGCCCGCGCGCACCCCGGCGCGGATGATCTGCGAGTTGAAGGCGCCCGCGAGGCCACGATCGCCCGTTATCAGGAGCAGGCCGACTCTCTGCACCTGCTCGTGCTCTGTGAGCAGCGGCAGCGAGGACGCCTCCGCACCGGCGGCGTCAGCCGCCTGGTAGGTCATGCGCCGGATTGCATCCGCGTACGGACGCAGCTTGGCGATCCGCTGCTCGGCACGGCGCAGACGCGCCGCGGCGACCATCTCCATCGCCCGGGTGATCTTCTGGATGTTCTTGACCGAAGCGATCCGGTTCTTGACGTCGCGCTGGGAAGCCATGGTTGTTGGTGCTAGAAGACCGAGCTCCTTGAGCTAGGCCGCCTGCGCTCCCTGTAGAGGCCGGTCGTCCTCGAGCGGCTGACCCTCCTCGTCGAGGTCATAGCCGAAGTCGCCCGCGAAGGACTGGATTGCCTCCCGGGCCTCCTTCTGCACCTCCTCAGACCAGCCGCCGTCGGCGATCTTCGAGCGCAGCTCGCCGTGTTCGGAGTGACAGCGTTCGGTCAGCTCGGTCAGGAACTCGGGGACCCGCTCGACGTTGATGCGGTCGAGGAAGCCCGTCGTGGCAGCGAAGATCTGGATCACCTGATCCTCGACCGGCAGCGGCGCGCGCTCCCCCTGGTTGAGCGTCTTCACGATCCGCTCGCCGCGAGCCAGCGTGCGCTGGGTGTCGGCGTCGAGGTCCGAGCCGAACTGAGCGAACGCCTCCAGGTCGCGGTACTGGGAGAGCTCGAGCTTGATGCGGCCCGCCACCTTCTTCATCGGCGAGATCTGCGCGTTGCCCCCCACACGGGACACCGAGATGCCGACGTTGATCGCGGGACGCACGCCCGAGTAGAACAGCTTCGGCTCGAGGAAGATCTGCCCGTCGGTGATCGAGATCACGTTCGTGGGGATGTACGCCGAGACGTCGCCCGCCTGGGTCTCGATCACCGGCAGCGCGGTGAGCGAGCCGCCGCCGAGATCGTCGTTGAGCTTGACCGCCCGCTCGAGCAGACGGGAGTGCAGGTAGAACACGTCGCCCGGGTAGGCCTCGCGACCCGGCGGGCGGCGCAGAAGCAGCGACATCTGCCGGTAGGCGTAGGCGTGCTTGGTCAGATCGTCGTACACGCACAGCGCGTGCTTGCCGTTGTAGAGGAAGTGCTCGCCCATCGCGCAGCCGGCATAGGGCGCCATGAACTTGATCGGGGCGGCCTCGTCGGCGGAGGCGGCGACGATGATCGTGTTGTCGAGCGCTCCCGCCTCGTCGAGCGTCTTGGCCAGCGCCACGACGGTCGACATGCGCTGGCCGATCGCCACGTACACGGAGATCACACCGGTGTTGCGATTGTTGATGATCGTGTCGATCGCGATCGCCGTCTTGCCGGTCTGGCGGTCGCCGATGATGAGCTCGCGCTGACCGCGGCCGATCGGGATCATCGCGTCGATCGCCTTCAGACCGGTCTGCATCGGTTCGGTGACGGGCTGGCGCTGCACCACGCCGGGCGCCTTGAACTCGGCGGGACGCAGCTCGGTCGTGTTGACCTCGCCCTTGCCGTCGAGGGGGCGTCCGAGTGGGTCCACGATCCTGCCCAGCAGAGCCTCGCCGACGGGGATCTCGAGCAGCCGCCCGGTGCGCTTGACTGTGTCCCCCTCGGAGATCCGCTCCCAGTCGCCGAACAGCACCGCGCCGACGTTGTCGGACTCGAGGTTCAGGGCAAGGCCGGTCACCCCGTGGGGCAGCTCCAGCATCTCGAAGGACATGCAGTTCTCCAGGCCGTGCAGACGTGCGATGCCGTCGGCCACGGACAGGACGGTGCCAACCTCGGTGAGCTCGGCCTGACCTGCGCCCAGCCCCTCGATACGGCTCTTGAGGATGCTTGTGATCTCGTCTGGATTGATCTGCATGTGGTCTCCTGATTAAGAATGAGGTGCCCGCCGGCCCGGCTCGCCGGCCTCTGGCCGACTGCGCCGGGTTGATGGGGCCCCTATGAGGCTCCTTGAGCGACCTGCGTGCGCAGCTGCTCGAGTCGATTGCGGATGGAGGCGTCGAGGATCGAGTTGCCGACCTGCACGACGATG
The DNA here is from genome assembly GCA_035483615.1 of Solirubrobacteraceae bacterium. Taxonomy (GTDB): domain Bacteria; phylum Actinomycetota; class Thermoleophilia; order Solirubrobacterales; family Solirubrobacteraceae; genus Palsa-744. Next base: position 7,933 of record DATHPT010000284.1, read on the forward strand.
CCGCCGATGATGTCGGGCTCCACGTGGGTTGTGAGCGTCACGGTGCGCCCTGTGCGCTCGCCGATGCTCTTGCTGAGGCCCCTGGTGGTCTCCTCGTCGAGCTCGACCGCGCTTGTGAGCACGACCGGCAGCAGCCGGTTCTCCTGCTCCCACAGACGGTCGTACTCGCGACGGACACGGAAGATCACCGGCATGCGGTGGTTCTCGATAAGCAGCTCCAGGAAGCTGAGCAGTCGCTCATCGGCGCCGTCGAGCACCCTGGCGAGCGCCGCCTGCTTCTCCTTGCTGGAGAAGTAGGGCGAGAAGAAGAACAGCTGCAGGTCGCGGTTGTCCTTGACCGCGTCGGCGAACTGCCCAAGCTGCTCGCGCAGCAGATCGAGCTTGCCCTGCTCGCGGGCGACCTCGAACAGCGAGCGACCGTATACCTGAGCGATCTCCTCCATCAGCGAGGCGCACCCAGGACGCGGGTCTGTGACATCGAGGAAGTCATGCCTAGTTGTTGCTCGCCCCGGATGAGATGCCGGAGAAGTCGAGCTCGCCCAGCGCCTCCTCTACGAGCCGCTTCTGGTCCGAGCTGTCGAGCACCTTGCGCGTCACCTTCTCGGTGGCGAGCACGGTCAGATTGGCGACCTCGGTGCGCAGTTCCCCGAGCGCCCGTGCGGTGGCGGCCTCGATGTCACGGGCTGCGCGCGCGGAAGCTTCGCCCGCCAGCTCGCGTGCGTGCTCCTTGGCCTCACGCTCATGGGTCTCGGCCGTCTGACGAGCACGCTGCACGATCTCGTCGGATTGCGCACGGGCCTCCTGCAGCCGCTGGCGGTATTCGCCCAGCAGCGTCTCGGCTTCCTCACGTGTGCGCTGAGCGCTGTCGATCGAGTCCTCGATCGCTTTCTGACGCTTCTCCAGGGCCTCTGAGATGCGCGGGAACACGAGCCGCGAGAGCAGCGCGACAGTGACCCCGAACGCCACGAGCGTCCACAGCATCACGCCCACGTTGGGCGAGACCAGGAAGTTGCCGCTGCTTGATGCGGCGAGAGTTGACGGAATCATTTATTAGCCCAGGAAGAACGCGATCAGACCGAAGATGAAGGCGTAGAACACGATCGCCTCGGTGAGGGCGAAGCCGAGCCATTGAATCGATGTGATCTCGTCACGCATCTCCGGCTGACGGGTGATCGCCTCGATCACCTTCCCGAAGATGTAGCCGACGCCCACGCCGGGGCCGATCGTGCCGAGGCCGGCGCCCACACCGAGGGCGATGGCCTTGATCGACTTGGCCAATTCGGCGCTGCCTTCTGTCGCTGCGAATAGGAAATGCACGAACGCTCCTTGTTGGATCAGTGAGACTCGGCGACTGCGCCGCCGAGGTAGATGGCTGTGAGGGTGGCGAAGATGAACGCCTGCAGTCCCGCGATCAGGACCACCTCGAAGATGAAGAACAGCGTCGCCACAATCAGCGTGAGTGGGCCGAGCGCGGCTACCCCGACGAGCACGACCAATCCGCCACCCATGAACAGGATCAGCAGATGCCCGGCGAGCATGTTGGCAAAAAGCCTGACCGACAGCGAGATGATCCGCACGAAGTGCGAGATCGTCTCGATCCCGAACACGAACGGCACCATGAACGCACGTGCCGGCACTTCGTCCATTCCCGCCGGCAACCAGCTTTTCAGGTAGGGGATGAGGCCCTTGCTCCTGATGCCGACGGCGTGGTAGCTGACCCACACCATCAGCGAGAGCACGAGCGTCACCGAGATGTTGGCGGTGGCGGCATAGATCTGGAAGGCGGGGATGTGAGCCC
>DATHPT010000285.1:0-5758 GCA_035483615.1 Solirubrobacteraceae bacterium
CAGCCCTCGGCCTGATCGCCAACAACTACGTGCGCGTGTACCACCCGGTCACCGAAGAACACGGCAACTGCAACAACGCCACGGGCTCGCTCACCGAACCGTGGATCTATGCGGCGATCCTCTCCACCAAGCACTCGTTTCTGGTCGACAACTACAGCTGCGGCGCGAACCTCAAAAACCTGAACGTGTACGGCGCGATCGCCCAGAAGTTCCGCGGGATCGTGGGACAGGGCTCGAGCGGCTACATCAAGGACTACATCTATGACGAACGCCTCGCTGTGGACGAGCCCCCCTACTTCCTGAGCCCGCTCAACGCCGGGTGGAAGGTCGCACGCGAGACCGCTCCGAAAGCCGGCTAGCGACCGGCGGCGCTCGCCGACGTGTAAGGGAGGGCGCCACAGAGCACACAACCGATCGGTCGTGTAGTTTCAACATGTGGCGAAAACACAACAAACTGCCGCCGGAGATTCCACAGGCCCTCCCGACCCCGACCTGCTGGCGGCGGTGGTGCTCCACACGCTTGTGAGCGACGCTCGCGAGGGCATGACCGTCTCACGACTTGCGAAAGCTTGCGAGCGCGATCCGAGCGACACCGCCGACAGAGACGAGATCGAAGCGGCTCTCGAGATCCTGCTCGATGACGGCCTCGCACGCTGTGAGGAGGAGATCTTCATGCCGACACGCGCGGCGATCCGGGCAAGCGAGCTGAGCTTTTGAACGCGGCCGACTGGAAGCATTGATCCGACGAACGACTCATAGCCGATGAGCCAGCTCGGCGCTTGAGCCAATCCGGCGAAATCCGAAGTCGCCGCTTTACTCCACCCCGTCGAGCAGCGTCACCGGGCTTACTCGCAGCGCCCGCGCGAGCTTCAGCACTGTCCGCAGATTCGGTTCGCGTCCGCCGCGCTCGTAGACGCTGATCGCAGCCCGGTCCACCTCGGCCTCATAGGCAAGCGCCTCCTGGGAGAGCTCGGCCTGCCTGCGCGCCGCGCGCAGGTTGGCTCCGAAGCGCAGGGCCGGCTTGCTCGGGACCGGCTCGTCCGCGGGTAGCTCGACGGCGCTGCCCACGGTCAGACCGACCCCGGCGAGCAGATCCACCGGCCGGACGCCAAGTGCGCTAGCGACACGCACCAGCGTGGACTGATCCGGAGAGCGCTCTGCCCGCTCGAGAAAGCTGATCGCCGCGCGGTCGAGCCCCGTGACTTGTGAGAGCGTCACTTGCGAGAGGCCCGCACTGTGTCGCGCGACGCGCATGTTCTCGCCGAATGCGCGCACCTGCTCGTCGATCTCGGGGTCCTTTGTGTGTCGCACTGACGCATCATCGACGCTCGCCTACAGAAACACCACTGTGAAAACACAAGCGGATTCCTTGGGCGGCGAAGGACAGACCCTGTGCGGCGATGTTCATGGAAGACATCACAGAATCGAGGAGCGGCTACCTTGGAAGCCGCACAAAGGACCACCGGCGCGTCCCTCCGCCCAGAGGCCGAGCCGAGGCTCGATGGTACCTTCTTGTGGTGATCCTGGATGTTCGATGAGACACTTGACGACGCCGTCACCCACGAGCGTCTGGCGAAGGCCGAGCGGCTGCGGGCGGAGGGCATCGAGCCCTTCCCTCACATACCTGCGGGGACGCGCACGGAGATCGCGGCGCTGCACGCCGCGCACGACCCGTCAAAGCTCGAGCCGGGCGAGCATCCGAGCTTCGCGTATCGGCTTGCGGGACGCATCATCTCAAGGCGCGGGCACGGCAAGACGACGTTCATGGACCTGCGCGACTTCTCCGGGCAGATCCAGCTGGCCGTGCGTCATGACACGCTCGGGGAGCAGGCCTATGAGCGCATCGTCGACCTCGATGTCGGAGACATCGTGGAAGCCGAGGGCTGCGTCTATGTGACCCAGCGCGGACAGCTAGCGCTGAGCGTGCACAGATGCGCGTTGCTCACCAAGGCGCTGCGGCCTCCGCCCGCCAAGTACCACGGGCTGGGCGACACGGGCACGCGCTATCGCTATCGCGAGCTCGATCTGCTCGCCAACGAGAGCACCCGCGAACTGTTCATCACACGGGCGAAGACGGTCGACGCGCTACGCGCGTTCATGGCCGAGCGCGGCTTCATCGAGGTGGAAACGCCAGTGCTTCAGGCGCTGGCGGGGGGAGCCTCGGCGCGACCGTTTCTGACCCACCACAACGCGCTGGACCAGGAGATGTCGTTGCGGATCTCGGTCGAGCTCTATCTCAACCGCTGCCTGATCGGGGGCCTTGAGAACGTATATGACCTCGGCAAGTGCTTCCGCAACGAGGGCATCTCCTACAGGCACAGCCCGGAGTTCACGATGCTGGAGTGGCTGATGAGCTATTCAGACCACACCGACGTGGCGCGCTTCACCGAAGAGATGGTGGCCTATGTGGCCCGCCAGGTGCTCGGTACGACCGTGATCGAGCGCGGCGGCGAGCGGATCGACCTCGGCGAGCCGTGGCGCAACACGACCATGCAGGCGGAGATCCTGCGCGTCACCGGAGTCGATTTCCTGCAGGCCGATCGCGACGAGCTGGCGGCGCTGCTCGACGGCAAGGTTCACCCCGACGCCAGCTGGGCGCAGGTGGTTCAGGCGGTCTACTCCAAGCTCGTGGAGCCCACGCTCAACCAGCCCACGCATGTGTATGACTTCCCGCTCGAGTCATTTCCGATCACCAAGGCCCACGCCAATGATGCGCGGCTCGCCGAGCACTTCGATGCGGTGATCGGCGGGATCGAGCTCGTCAGCGGGGACTCGGAGGTCAACGATCCGATCGAGCAGTGGGAGCGCTTCGTAGAGCAGCGCAGGCAGCGCCGGGCCGACGACGACGATGCACCGCATCCTCACGACGAGGAGTACGTGCGTGCGCTCGAGTACGGGCTGGCGCCGTCTGCCAGCGGCGGCATGGGAGTCGACCGCCTGCTGATGATCCTCACCGGCCACGAGACCCTACGCGAGGTGGCGCCGTTCCCGGTGATGCGCGAGCTTCGCAGATCGCCCGAAGACCCCGATTAGGCACGGCGCCGCGGGAAGGCTATAGTCGCAATGGACCTGAGACGATGAGCCAAGGGGAGCACAACTTCGACGAGCTGCACTTCGAGCCCGCTCCCGCGCTCTCGGGCGAGGTGCCGGGACCGCTCTCGCGTGAGATGCTGGCCGAGCAGGACGAGCTCGAGTCAAGCGCACGCTCGTACCCGCGCAGCGTCCCGGTGGCGATCGAATCCGGGCGCGGGGCGACGATGCGCGACGTCGATGGCAACACTTTCATCGACTTCTTCGGCGGCGCCGGCGTGCTCAATGTGGGCCACAACCACCCGGCGGTGGCGAGGGCGGCGGCCGAGCAGCAGCAGAAGCTGGTGCACGCGCTTGACTTCCCCACCAGACCGAAGCTGCGGCTGATGAGAAAGCTCAAGTCGTTGCTGCCCGGGCGCCTGCGCGAGAGCGCCCGCTTTCACTTCGGCGGTCCCACGGGCTCGGACGCGATCGAGTCTGCGCTGAAGCTGACCCGCGCCCACACGGGTCGCGACGCGGTGATCGCCTTCCAGGGCTCCTATCACGGCATGACCACAGGTGCGCTGTCGGTAACGAGCGACGTGGGATTCGGCGGTCCGACGTCGAGCCCCGTTCACTTCATGCCCTACCCCTACTGCTATCGCTGTCCGCTGGGACTGAAGCCCGACTCATGCGAGCTGGCGTGCGCAAAGTTGCTCGACACCTCTTTGGAGGATCCACACAGCGGCATCCCCGAGCCCGCGGCGATCCTGATCGAGCCGATCCAGGGCGAGGGTGGCACGATCGTGCCACCGGACGGCTACCTCAGGGAGGTGCGGCGCATCGCCAGCAAGCACCAGGTCCCGCTCATCTGCGATGAGATCCAGACCGGCTTCGCTCGGACCGGCACGATGTTCGCCTGCGAACACGACAGCGTGACTCCCGACGTTATGACGCTCTCGAAGGCGCTCGGCGGGATCGGCTATCCGCTCTCGTGCATCGCCTATGACATGGAGCTCGACGGTTGGAAGCCTGGCGCCCACATCGGCACCTTCCGCGGCCACCAGGTCGCGATGGCGGCAGGATTCGCAGCGATCGAGTTGATGCAGGAGGTCGACCTGGCCGGACACGCAGCCGCGCTGGGAGAGCTCGCGCTCGAACTGCTGCGCGAGGCCCAGGACGGACTGCCCTCGGTCGGAGACGTGCGTGGGCGCGGGCTGATGATCGGCATCGAGCTGGTCAGGGACCGCGACACGAAGGAGCCCTGGCCCGAGATGGCTGGGCAGATCCGCAGAGAATGCTTCCGCAAGGGCGTGATTATCGAGGTGGGCGGCCATTTCGGCAACGTGGCGCGCTTCCTGCCTCCGCTTGTGATCACCCGTGAGCTGCTGCTCACAGGCGTCGAGATCTTCCTCGAGTCGGTGCGTCTCGCTGAACAGGCGCTTGCACAACCCTCTGCTCTGCTCGCAGGCTGACGGCGATCTGGCGCTCCGCGCGCTGCCACCGATGCGGCGCGGCGCCGGGGGCAACGGTCGAACCGTCGACGGCCTCGGCCAGGCAGTGCGGGCGGAGGGACTCGAACCCCCAAGGGCGTAAGCCCACTGGCTCCTAAGGCCAGCGTGTCTACCAGTTCCACCACGCCCGCGGGGTTGCGTGAGGACCGCTCAAGATTGTATGGTCAACGGTGCGATGTCCTCAACTTCGAGCAGAAGCGCACAGGCCGGCGTGATCATCACGCATCCCAATCGCGGCAAGCCGGCGGTTCAGGCGACGCGGATGACGGTGGTGCTGTTGCTGCTGGCCTCTGTGGCGCTGCTGTTGATCGTGACGATCGGGGGCTGGAGCACGTTGGAGGGCGATATCCCGATCCTGCTCGCATGGGTGGTCGTGTATCTGCTGATGGCGTTCTTCGCAGGACGCTGGAGTCGCGGCGTGCTGCCGATGGCGGCCGCGCTTGCGCTGCTGTTGTGCGTGTTCGCGATGGTGGCAGCGCCGAGCTGGTTCGCGCGCGACAAGGCCGGCTTTGCTGAACCGGCCCTCAATGCGGGCCTGCTCGGGGTGATCACGCTTGCGATCATCCCTGTGCAGATCCTGCTCATCGCGTTTGCGATGCGCGGCTTCTCACAGGGCTGGAACATCGAGCTCGAGCAGCTGGATCCGCGCGCCGACCACGACGCGTTGGCGCACTCGGCGTAGTATCTGCTTCGTTGCGGCGGTGACGGAACGGTAGACGTGGGGCCCTCAAAAGGCCCTGTCCGTAAGGGCGTGTGGGTTCGAATCCCACCCGCCGCACTCAGTTTCAGGACGGCTCGGGGGGCCGGCGGCCCTCCCAGACCGTGGCATTCAGGAACGCCGATGCCACGATCAGGCGGCCGAGCAGGTAGAGCCACAGGAGCAGCACGAGCGCGATCCCGAGCGCACCGTAGGACGCCGACACCTCTTCGGCCTTGTGGGAGATGTAGAGGACGGTCGCGAGGTGGATCCCCTCCATGCCGATCGCCACCAGCACGGCCCCTGGGACGAACGCCCGCCAGGACAGTCCGGGCGGGTGCGGGAGCATCATCGAGACGGCGAGCCACAATCCAAAGAATCCGCCCAGCAGGGCGACCGTCAAAGGGATCCCCACCGGCCCGAGCGTCTTGCGAGCCCAGCCGCCGAGCGCCCAAAGCCCGAAGAACAGCGCGGCCCAGCCGATGAATGCCAACGCGGCGCCCAGCGCTCGTGGGAAGTGTCCCAATGGCAGCCCCCA
>DATHPT010000286.1:0-2465 GCA_035483615.1 Solirubrobacteraceae bacterium
GGGGATCGCCCGGGTTGTTGGGAAACTCGGCCTGGCTCACCCTCGCCTGATGGGCCACCGTGAAGATCGTCGTGACGGGCTTGTCAGGGGTCTCCGAGCCCGTTCCCACGAGTGCGTGCACCGCGACCTGCTCACCGGCCCGGAACGGCGTGTTGGGAACGAAGCTCTCACCGGTTCCGGTCGAGTAGCGCTTCAGTTTGCCCGGGTGGTTACCGCTGTGCGATCCCACCACGCTGACGTTCGCGACGGTCGTGCCCGCTTCTCCCAAGAAGCTGATCTGGGTCTGCGGTGAGGCGTCCTCGGTGCCGGGCTGGGGCGAGACCGCCACGGAGTTGGCTGACGCCTCGGCGCGATCGGCTGTCGGGGTCAGTCCGTTCGTCGCGGCGCTCGAGGAGCCGCTGTCGCCGCACGCGCACAGGCCGGCACAGACCGCCAGGATTGTCAGGGGCAGGCAGGCGCGCGCTGTCATCGAACCACTGCCAGGATGGCGGGCAAAGGACGCACGCTCATGCACCCGCCTGAGCGGAGAAGGAGGAGGAGGTCCCGAGCACTCGGCCGCTTGCGTCAAGCGCCTGCACCTTGAAGCTGCTGTAGCCCGGGGCTATCGGGATCGCGGTCTCGAATCCGGACCTCGCGACGGTTCTCACGGCGCTCAGCCTACCGGTGCCGGCCGCTGCCAGGACGCGCCAGGCCGCGACCCGTGTGGCGCCGTTCCAGCTCGCATACACAGTGGCCCCAGCGGGAGTCTTGCGAGCTGCGCCCGCAGGCGTTGTGAGCGGCAGGCCGACCCACTGCTCCAGCGTCTCGCGGTAGCTCAGGTCAGGGTCGGGGAAGCGTCCCTGCAGGATCTGCTGGCCGGAGGGGCTGTACTCCGAGAAGTACGGTTCCGAGCCCCAGCCGACGAATGTGTTGCCGTTCGTCAGCGGTTGCGTGGCGCCCATGTATTCGGTTTCGAACTTGTCCCCGCCGGAATACTGGGCCACGAGCGTCGCCGCGTGGGTGCTCTGATCCAATCTGAGCACGAGCCCGCGAGAGGGTCCCGTGGCGGGCACAGATGTGCCTCCGCCGGTCAGCTGGCAGCAGTGATCGTCGAACATGGTGACCGTCGAGCCCGACCCAAGCGCCACATCGTGCTGCCATTGGAAGTCGGCGCCCGGACCGAACCTGAAGCTCGATTTCTTGCCGCCGAGGGTCCACTCGATCCTGCCACTGCCGCCATCGACCATGTAGGCGGCCCACGTATCTCGCATCGAGACGAGAAAGCCTCCGTTACCGGTCAGGGCGATCGCGTTGACGTGATAGGCGTCCCAGGGAAACCCGTTGGTCGGCACGCTCGCATACGAGTCGCCCAACGGGATGTGGTCGAGCGCGTCCCAGCTGCTCAGCAGCTTGCCGGTCCTGATGTTGTACTCCTGCACTGCCGAGTCGATCAGCGCCCCGTTGTAGGCCCCACCGTAGCTCGAGAGATTCCTGGCCACGTTCTTGTTGGCGGTGACCCAGGCATCTTCTCCCCTGATCACGAGCTCGTGGAGCGTGAGCACCCAGCCGTCGGCTCCCTTCAGCCGCGCCACCGGCTGGTAGTGCTGGTTCACCACCACGTATTCGCCGCTCTCGGTTTGGCCGGTATTGGTGACCACGCCCTGCCACCAGGCGAGCGCGGGCCTGCCTTCGTAGGTCTGCAGGCTCAGGTTCGAGGCCACGACCTTTTCCGGCACCGGCTGAAACCAAACCGGCTGCAGGTCACGATCGAGGATCAGCGGGCCGCTCTGGCCGACAAGCGGGGGATAGTTGAGGTTGTAGAAGTTGGCGGTGAAGATGTAGCCGGGCGCCAGCCTGCGCGCGTCGGTCTGGCCTTCCTTGATGAGCTCCGGTGGGTGAAGCGAGGGCGCGGTCAGGAAGCTGTAGGCGCCACGGGTCGTGTACGCCCCGACCGGAGCTCCATGGGAGCCCGCGAATGCGAGATCGACCGCCACGAAGCCCACGAGCACCACGGCGATCGCAACCGTCAGGCGTCGCGCCGATCCCTCCACTCCCGTGGCCGTCCTGGGCAGCGCCGTGAAGGTGACCAGCGCGGCCGCCGCGGCCAGGCCGGCGCCGATCAGGTAGGCGAGCCGGAAGCCATCGGTCAGCGCCTGCGGCACCTGCTGGCCGGTGCCGATCAGATGGCTCGAGCGCTGGGTCGCGAGCGTGACCAGGATTGCCAGCCCGAGCCCGCCGCCGATCTGGCGCGAGGTGTTGACGAGACCTGAGGCCAGGCCCGCTTGTCCCTCCTTGGCGCCCTGGGTGGCGGCGATCGTCGAGGGAACGATCGACATCGCGATCCCGGCCGCGGTCAGAATCCCGGGAATCATGATGTACACGACCGGGCTGCCGCTCGAGCCGATTTTCGCGAGCAGCAGCAGCCCAGCGGTCAACATCACGAGGCCTCCGCCGAGCACGGGGCGCACGCCGAAGTGACTGACGAG
>DATHPT010000287.1:0-12759 GCA_035483615.1 Solirubrobacteraceae bacterium
CTTGTTGGCGGTGATCCCGCTCCACGCGATGCGCAGGGTGCCTGCGCCGATCACGAGTTTGCCTCTTCGACGTCTGTTTTCGCGACACTTGCCTCCGCGACGCCCATCTCCGCGACGCCCATCTTCACCACGCCCGTCTCAGCTACACCGGCCCCCCTGGACCGGTGGGCGGACTTCTGGGCGTGCAGCATGGGTGGGGGCTCGTGCACTGCCCGCGAGCGCCGATCATCGACGATCTCACCGTCGCTGAGGCGGATCACCCGCTTGGTCTGGTCGGCCACGTCCGGCTCGTGGGTGATCAGGACCACGGTGCGGCCTTCCTCGTTCAGATGCCCGAAGATCCGCAGGACGTCCTCGGTGGAGTGCGAGTCGAGGTTGCCGGTCGGCTCGTCGGCAAGGATCAGCGAGGGGTTGGTGACGATCGCCCTGGCCACCGCAACGCGCTGCTGCTGGCCTCCAGAGAGCTCTGAGGGCATGTGCTGCAGCCGGTTCGTCATGCCCATCGAGCCGAGTGCGTCCTCGGCGCGGCGACGCCGCTCGGCGCGGTTCAGGCCGGCGTAGGCGAGCGGCAGTTCGACGTTGGCGATCGCGCTCGTGCGCGGGACGAGGTTGAAGCTCTGAAAGACGAAGCCGATCTTGCGATTGCGCAGATCGGCAAGATCGTCCTCGTCCATGTGGATCACATCGACGCCATCGATCAGATAGCGACCGCCGGTGGGCGTGTCCAGACAGCCGAGGATGTTCATCAGGGTGCTCTTGCCGCTGCCGGAGCTGCCCATGATCCCCACGAAGTCGCCCGTGTCGATTCGCAGCGATATCTCGCGCAGCGCGTGCACTCTGATCTGTCCCAACTCGAAGACCTTGGACAGCTCGCGCACCTGTATGACCGGTGCACGACGTCTGTGAGCTTCATCGCGGCGGGCTGTGGCGCCGCCGGCAGTCGCCCGCTCGACCAGCGGCCGGCGGCGAGGAGTGCGCACATGGCTCTCGGTGCGCCGCAGCCCGAGGCCGCGCATCAGCCGCCGCCTCTGAAGAAGGCTGCGCCACCGCCACCGCCAAAGCCGCCACCGGCCCCGGTGAGACCACGGGCACCGCTGATGCCTCCGGAGCGGGCGCCGAGCCTCGAGGTCAGACTGGTGGAACTGGTGCTGGCGGCCGCGGGCAGCACCACTGTTTCTCCCGCCTTCAGGCCGCTCAGGACGATCGTCGAGCTGTTGCCCGCCAGCCCGGTTGTCACTCGCTGGCGCACGTCCTTGCCGCTGCGCACCACCGTCACCGAGCCGGCTGAGATGGCGCTGCTCGGCACGTTCACGCCTTCGGCCTGCTTGACCACAACTTCGGCGGTGGCGCTCATACCGGGCTTCAAACCGGAGTCCATCTGGTCGAGCTGGAAGGTGACGTCGTAGCTCACGACGCCGCTGCTGCTGGTGGAGAGGATCGCCACTTCCTTTACATGAGCCGCCAGCTTGCCCGTGCCCTCCAGGGTGCGGCCTTCGAGGGCTTCGACCGTCACCGTTGCGATCTGTCCGACCTTCACGTTGCCGATTTCCGATTCGCTCAGCGCCACCACGAGCTGCATCGATGAGAGATCGCTCAACACCGCAAAGGGCGAGCTGGAGGAGCCGGAGGAGCTTGACGAGCTCGAGGCGCCTGTCCCGGAGCGGCCCACGGAGGAGGCGCCGCTCGCCGTGGACGCCCCGGAGCCGGAGGAGCCGGAGGAGGTGGAGCTGCTGGCGCCGGAAGCCTTGGTGGTGCCGCTCGCGGACACCACTTCGCCGACCTGGCCGGAGAGCGAGACGATCGTGCCGTCCTCGGGCGCGTAGAGCTTCGTGTCCTGGACGGCCTGTTCGTCGCCGCGCACCGTCAGTCGATCGCTGCTGACGGCCGCTCGTGCGGAGGCGAGGTTGGCTTCGCGGGTGGCAGCGCTGATGGTGGGCTCCGTCGAGGAGCTGGAGCTGGTCTTGCTGTCCGAGCTGGAGCTGGTCTTGCTGGCGGAGTCCGTTTCGTCGGCTGGGCCCTCACCTTCGCGACCGGTTTTGGCGCACGTTCCTGAGGTGGCACCTGACGATCCACTCTCGCCAGGGGATGAGCCGGCCACGGTGGGGGAGGAGGTGTCGGTCTTCGGCTTGCCCTCGCGCGTCCCGGTCTGTGCCGAGGCTGCGGCGGCTGTCGCGCCGCCTCCGCTCGAGCTGCCGGAGCCTGCGGTGCCGGAGCCTGCGGTGCCGGAGCCAGCGGTGCCGGAGCCAGTGGCCCCTTCGCCGTCGGTTTCTTCCTCTTTGGCGAGGTTCGCTTCTGCTGACAACAGCGTGGCCTTGGCCTGTTCCAGGGTCACTTCGGCGCTCTGGGGGTCGAGCGTGGCCAGCAGCTGGCCCTGGGTGACGTGCTGTCCCTGGGTCATGTGAATCTGGGTGACGGTTCCGCTTGTCCTGAAGCCGAGGTTCAGCTGACTGGCCGGTTGCAGGTTGCCGCTGCCGGACACGGTCGACTGCACCACTCCCCGGGCAGCCCTGGCCGTACGGGTCACGGCTGTCTGGCTGCCCGACGCGGGGCCCACCACGAGGATGGCGACGACGACCGCGCCTACACACAGCAGGCCCAGCAGGTAGTTGAGCCAGGGACGTCCTGTGTGCTCTGTCATCGTCATCCTCGATCTTCGTCTGGACTCGTAAGAGGGGGCGAAGAAACCCCGTAAGAGCGGGTAAATCTCACTTTGGGGCGACCTTGACAATGCCGTCCGCGACGGTGCTGGGAGACGTGTCTGCGATCATGCCCGCCGATGCCCGCGTACGGTGGTATTGACCTTGGGGGGACGAAGATCCAAACGATCGTCATGCGCGACGGGGATCACAGCGTGCTCGGGCAAGCGCGCAGTCTTACACCTCATGAGGGTGGCCCGGCGGCGGTGGTGGACGCGCTCGTGGCCTGCATGTCTGACGCGGCAGGCTCGGCCGGCATCGAGATCGATCAGCTCGCCGGCATCGGCGTGGGCGTTCCCGGCGAGGTCGACGCGCAGGCCGGCACGCTTGCTCGGGCCACCAACCTCTCGGAATGGTTGAAGCCCTTCCCACTTGCCGCCGCCCTGTCCGAGCGGCTGGGAACCGGCGTGAAGCTCGGCAATGACGTGTCCGTGGCGGCGCAGGCCGAGCTGTTGCTCGGCGCCGGCCGCGGAGCCGGCTCGCTGCTGTGCGTGTTCTGGGGCACCGGGGTGGGCGGGGCCGTCGCGTTCGACGGGAAGCTGTGGCACGGCCGCGGGGACGCCGGCGAGATCGGGCACATGGTGGTCAAGCAGGGCGGCGCGCGCTGCACGTGCGGCCGGCGGGGCTGCATGGAGGCTTACTCGGGACGCCGTGCGATGGAACTCAAGGCCAGGCGGCTTGTGGAGAAGGGCCATCACACGGATCTCTTCAAAATCATGCATGAGCGCAAACGCGAAACGCTCTCCAGCGGCGTGTGGGCGCATGCTCTCGAGCACGAGGACAAACTCGCCAAGCGCCTGATCGATCGTGCGGTGGAGGCGCTGGGCAACGGCGTCGCCTCGGCGGTGAACCTGCTCGACGTCGAGCTCGTGCTGCTCGGGGGAGGGCTCGGCACCCGCTTCGGCGAGCCGATGCTCGAACGGCTTGCCGAGGCGATGAAGCCCCACCTCTACGGCGACGAGCATCCGCCGACGATGCGGTTGGTGGAGCTGGGAGACCTCGGTGGCGCGCTCGGGGCTGCGCTTCTGTGCACGGAAGGCGCGGCCCGGTAAGGGGCAGCCCCTACAGGCCGCTGAGCGTAACCCCGACCAGCACCAGCGACAGCGTGGAGGTGAGCACCACTGTGATGCCCGCCACGCCGTCGAGCAGGCCGCTGCTGCGTCGCTCGCCCATCACCCGGCGCGAGCGTGAGAGGCGCCAGATGAAGAACAGGTTGATCGGCAGCAGCAAGCCGTTGACGACCTGCACGCCCACCAGCAGCGAGATCACCGGAACCCCGGGGACCATCGCGACCAGCGCTCCCAGCACGATCATGCCGGTGATGATCGACACGAACACAGGCGCCTCCTCGCGACGGCGTCCGATGCCCTTCTCATAGCCAAGGGACTCCGAGACAACATAGGAGGTCGCGATCGGCAGGATCGCGCAGGCGAGCAGGCTCGCGCCGAGCAGGCCGACTCCGAACAGCACCTCCGCGTAGGAGCCGGCGAACGGGCTGAGCGCGCGCGCAGCGTCGGCTGCGGAGCCGATTTCGTGAATCCCGTGCTTGAACAGGGTGGCGCCCGTGGCGATGATAATGAAGCCCGCGATCAGGTTCGCGAAGATCGCGCCGGCCACCGCCTCGCGTTCCTCGTGGGGCAGGTCCTCCTCGCGGGCTCCCCGCTCGACGACTGCGGACTGCAGGTAGAGCTGCATGTAGGGAGTGATGGTGGTGCCGGCGGTCGCGATCACGAGCAGCAGATAGGTGGATCCGGTCTGAATTTCCGGCGAGACGATCGCCTTGCCGACTTCGCCCCAGTCTGGGTGCGCGAGGATCGCCGCTATCGGATAGGCGAAGAACGGGATCGTCAGCCAGATGAAGGTGCGCTCCGCCGATCGGTAGGAGCCGCGCACGATGATCGCCCAGATGCCGAGCGCGGCGATCGGGACGGAGATCTGTACGGGAATGTGGGCGAGGCTGAGCGCCGCGCCGACGCCGACGAAGTCCGAGATGCAGATGCCCATGTTGGCGACCAGCACGGCCGTGGTGGCGATCACCGACCAGCGGATCCCGTACTCCTCGCGGATCAGCTCGGCGAGGCCCTTGCCGGTGACCACTCCCATCCGCGCCGCCAGCTTCTGGACGATCGCGAGCGACACGGTGATCAGCACCATCACCCACAGCAGCTGATAGCCGTACTTGGCGCCGACCGAGGAGTAGGTCGCGATCCCGCCGGCGTCGTTGCCGGCGTTTGCGGCGATCAGGCCCGGCCCCAGCAGGGCCAGCACGGCGAAGAGGCGGGCGCGGCGCGGGCTAAACCGTGCAGGCAGCCGTGGTCGGCCAAGCGTGGCCGAGCGGATGCGGCGAATGACGGGCGGTACTCGGACCGCCATCGAACTGTGTCTCCGGGCCGTTCACGGCGCCCAGTCTATTTGTCGGCGTCCGCCGCGGACTTGCGCCCCGCGGGGGCACCCGGCGTACTGGCGGGGCGCTCGGTCTTTAGCCCACCAAATCGTTGGCGCCCGGGTGCTCAGTCCTCACCCAGCAGGCCGAACCGCCGGCGCCAACCGCGTGGAAGCATCGCCTCCAGCACATCGTCCACCGTCACGACGCCCAGCATCCGCTCGCGCTCGTCGACCACTGGCACACAGGTGAGGTTGTAATCGGCCATCACCCGCGCCACCTCTTCGAAGGATGCGTCCGCCCGCAGCGAGGGCAGCTCGTGCTTGACGAGCGCGCTCACGCGCCGGTCGGGCTCGGATTGCAGAAGGGCCGCGAGCGGCACGCTCCCGTCGAGCGAGCCGTCGGGGGAGGTGACGAACACAGCGGTCAGGAGCTCCGGTGAGATCTTGCTCAGGCGCACCGCGTCAAGCGCCTCGCCGGCCGTGGTGCCACGACGCAGCGAGATGAACTCGGGGCTCATCAGGCCTCCGGCCTCAGCCGGGTCATAGCCGAGCAGCGCGCGCACCTTGATGCGATGACTGACCGGCAGCAGCGCCAGCACCGCTTCGCGGCGCTGCTCGTCGAGCTCTCCGGCCACGTCGGCGGCGTCGTCGGGCGCCATGCGAGTAAGGATCTCGGCGACCTGCTCGTCGGGGCGGTCCTCCAGGAACTCCTTCTGATGGTGGTCGTCCAGCTCCTCGAACACGTCCGCCTCGAGCTCGCGATCGTCATCGCCCACCGCCTGGATGATCTCCTCGCCCTCGCGCCTTGAGGCCGCCTCCACGAGGTCGGCGATCTGCGCCGGATGCAGCTTTGCGAGCTTCGGATGGGGGATCCGCAGCCGCACCGTGGGCACGTGTCCGACGAACGGCTCGACGCTCGCCCAGTCAAGGAAATCACCCGTGGCGATCCGCTGGCCTAGAGGCTTGGGCAGCAGCCGGCGGAAACCGCCGCGCGGGCCCGTGTCCACGCCGACCACCCGCCAGGAGCCGGCGATGTCGGCGAGCTCGATCTCATTGGCCCGCACCAGACGCGCGCCCTCGACGTTGATCAGCTGCCGGTCGAGTACATCGCGCTTGAGCAGCACCTCCTCCTCGCGCCGCTCGAAGTGGCGCAGGTCGAGCTTGGCCTTGCCGAGCACCACGCCGCCGTCCCCGATGTCCGAGGCACGCTGCACACCGAGATAGGAGGTGCGCCCGGCCACCTTCACGAGGAAACCGGTGATCGGCGGGTAGCCGATGCCGCCGAGGCGCACGATTACGTCCTCGACGCGTCCCAGTCGCTCGCCGTCGCTGTCGCGCAGCGGCCGGCCCACGAGTGAGGAGAGGTGCAGTATCGGCGGGGCTTGGACAGCTTGCCGGCTCACCCGATCAATCCTACTTGCGCAGTGCCCGTGCCTGGCTGAGCTGGTTGTGCAGTGTCGCCGTCCGGCCGAGTCCCGACGGCGGCTGCTCTGGCTCAGTCGCCGGCCAGGCTCGTCGGCACCGGTAGCCCGTGCGGCGGCGGATCGTCGGCCAGCAGCTGTGGAACGGTGACCGGGTGCAGGCCGCGCCTGCGCAGCCCCTTCACGATCGCTGGCAGCGCCGCGATCGTCTCCGAGCGGTTGCCGCCACCGTCGTGCATCAGGATGATCGCGCCCGGTTTGGCGCCCGCGAGCGCGCTCTGCACGATCGCGCCGGTTCCCGGCAGCGTGTAGTCGGCGGTGTCGACCGACCACAGCACCATCAGCAGGCGCAGGTGGTGCAGCTCGCGGAAGGTGGTCGCGTCGAACGAGCCGTACGGCGGGCGGAACAGGCGCGGGCGGGTCCCGCCGACCAGCTCGATGTGAGCCATCTGTTCGAACAGCTCTTCGTACTGGTCGTGAGCAGACAGCGAAGCCATCATCGGGTGGGTCTCCGTGTGGTCGCCGATCGCATCCCCCGAGTTGACCTCGGCCATCGTGCCGGCGGAGAAATACTGCTCCTGGTCGCCGATCGCGAAGAAGGTGGCGTGCACGTGCAACCTGTCGAGCGTCGCCACCAGCTGTTGGGTGTAGGGCCCCGGCCCGTCGTCGAAGGTGAGCGCCACCTCGTTGCCGCTCGGCCCGCCGCTTCGCACGAACGGGGTGTAGGCGAGCACCGAGTTGATCGCCTGCTGTTCGGCCCTCGCCTGCTGGGCGGCACGTGCGGCCGCACTCGGCGGGTTGGAGACACGATGGGTGGTTGCCCTGGGCGGTGTGTGGCCGGAGCTTTTGTGTGATCCGATCGCCGCGATCAGCAGCACCACCAGCACGATCAGCCCCAGGGCCGCCCCGGCTCGACGGCGGCGGAACACCCCGTTTGCGCCCGGGCGCCCAGGGGGCCTTCCGCCCGTCTGGGCAGGTTCGTCGCGCTCGGCGGTCGCCGGGCCCTGCTCGACCGTCGGGGTGCGAGCTGCCTGGGAGCGGTCCTCCCATGTCCAGTCCCAGCGAGTCATGCGCGTCTATTTTGACTAGGTGATCCCGTTTTGGCTCTCCATCGGCTTGCTGTCACTCTGCCAGGGCTTGGTGGTGGGTCTCCCACGCGCCTGGTCGCCCACATGGATGGGCCGTCTGCACAGCCGCCTATGGGCATCGGTGCCCGCCCTGTCGGTGCTCGGGTTCGTGGCGGTCGGCCTGATCGTCGAACGCGCCAGCGCTGATGCGCTCACCTATCTGGCGCTCGTAGGGGTGCCGGTGCTCGCGGCCCTTGCGCTCGGCTGGCTCGTGTGGGGCGCCAGGCCGGGTTTGACGCTGGTGGTTGCGCCCCTGTTCGCGCTGGCCTGGATCGACCGTGGCGGGCTGGCTGGGGAGGGCGCCGCGCTGGCGTTGTCGGCGCTCAGCTGCGCGGCGCTCGGCGCGCTGATCGCAGGTGTGACGCCCGCCCGCTGGCTGGCGCTCGGGATCGTCGCGATGGCCTGCGCCGACGCGGCGCTGGTGATCTCCGACCTCTTGCAGGCGCCCAACAACGCGCTCAACGCCGCCCATCCCGCGGGCGGCCTGCCGCGTCTGCAGGCCGAGCTGTTCGGTTCGGCTGTCATGGGCTACGGCGATCTGTTCGTCGCCGGGGTCCTCGGTGGCCTGCTCGCGATCACGGGCGATCGCTCGCGGCAGTTGCGGGGCGCCACCCTCGTCGCCGTGCTCGCGATCGCCTTCGACCTGATGTTCTTCGCGGTCAGCGAGCTGCCGGCGACGGTGCCCGTGGCCGGCGCGCTCGTGATCCTCGTGCTGGCGAACCGCCGTCGCCAATGGCTCAGCTGGGGGGCAGCTCACCCGCGAGAGACGACTCTCCGTTGAGCCCCGTTCCGTTTGGCGTGCCTCGCTGGGCGCCGACCATCCGCCTGTCGCGTGTGTCGTGCAGGACCGGTTCGCTGGGCTCGAAGTCGAGTCTCACGCTGGGCGCCTGCGCGCTTGACTCGATCGGCACCGGTTCAGGCACCTCCCGTCCGGAGGAGGCTCCCAGCTCGGAGATCTCCCGCACCTTGGGCGCCAGGCGCGAGTCGAACGAGCGGGCCGCCTGGTTGTAGGCGTCCACCGCCGAGTTCAGCTGGCGTCCGAGCTTGGCGAGCGGGTCCACGAAGATCGCAAGCCGCCTGTGTAGCTCCCGCCCGGTCTCGGCGATCTGGCGGGCCGACTCCGCGATCTGCTCCTGGCGCCAGCCGTAGTGCACGGCGCGCAGGAGCGCGATCAGGGTGGTGGGGGTGGCCATCAGTACCTGCTGGTGCACGCCGTACTCGATCAGCGCAGGGTCCTCGGCGAGCGCCGCCTGGTAGATGCCGTCGGAGGGCACGAACATCACCACAAGGTCGGGCGTGCCGTCGAACTGACGCTGGTATCCCTTGGAGGCGAGCTTGGTGATGTGCTCGCGGGTCTGGCGGGCATGACGTGCCATCTGCAGCCCGCGCTCGTCCTCGGTCTGGGCCTCCAGGTGGGCGAGGTAGGCGTCGAGCGGCACCTTGGAGTCGACCACGATCACCTTGCCGCCCGGCAGCTTCACGAGCACGTCGGGTCGCAGGGCTCCGTCTTCTGAGCGAACGGTGCTCTGCTCCAGGAAGTCACAGTGCTCGATCATGCCGGCCATCTCGATCACGTTGCGAAGCTGGATCTCGCCCCAGGAGCCACGCGTGCTGGGGCGCTTCAAGGCCGAGACGAGGTTGCCGGTCTCCTGGCGCAGGCCGCCCACGCCCTCGTGCAGCTGGCGCACCATGTTCGCCAGTTCGCCCTGAGCCTGCTTGCGCTCGCGCTCCAGCCGGCCGATCTCGCTCTCGACGCGGCCCAGCTTCTCGTTGACGGGACCGACGAGACCCTTCAGCTCCTCGGCGCGCCTGGCCATCTCGCCGGCAGCGCGCTCCTCCTCCGCACGGCGCTGGTCGCCGAAGCGCTGCATCAGCGACTCGCCGGTCTCTTTGAGCACGTCGGCGGAGATCGACTTCATTTCGTCGCGCATCCGCTCGCGGTTGTCGGTGGAGATCGCGTCAAGCTCCTCGCGCAGCCGCTCGCGGCCCGAGCGCGCGAGTGCCAGCGCGGTCCCGGCGCCCGCAAGGGCGCCGATCAGAAGCCCGACTATCAGCAGTAGAACGAACACGGATCCTCTCTCTTTTTAAGCTGGTGGAACTACAAGGTGACATCGGATTCGGACGCTGAGGTCTACGATGTTCTCGATGAGCACCGTCGAGGCAGAGCTCAAGCACGGTGACGCCGATGTTGGCGGGGGGGTGCTGCTGCACTATGTCGAGGCCGGCGAGGGGCCGCTCGTGGTTCTGCTCCACGGCTTCCCGGAGTTCTGGTACTCCTGGCGCCGACAGATTCCCGTGCTCGCACAGGCCGGGTTTCACGTGGTGGCGCCTGACATGCGCGGCTATGACCTGTCCGACAAGCCGCAGGGCTGGCGCGCCTATGACGCGGGGCTGCTCGCGGATGACATCGCCGGGCTGATACGCAGCTTCGGTGAGAAGGACGCCTATGTCGTCGGACACGACTGGGGCGCGGCGGTCGCCTATACGGTGGCGATGAGCCATCCCGAGGTGGTGCGACGCCTGGCGATCCTCAACGTGCCCCACACCGCCCGTATGCTCGAAGGCTTCAGGACGCTCCGCCAGCTGCGCAAGAGCTGGTACATGTTCTTCTTCCAGATCCCGAAGCTCCCTGAGTACCTGATCGGGCGCGATGACTTCTCCTTCGCCAAGCGCTCGCTGCGCTCGGACTCCAAAGACGCGTTCAGCGACGAGGATCTTGAGCGCTATGTCGAGGCCTGGGCCCAGCCGGGCGCGCTGACGGGGATGATCAACTACTACAGGGCCGCTCTGCGCCGCTCGCCGCGCAAGACGCTCGCCCAGATGCGCCCGATCGAGGCGCAGACGATGGTGATCTGGGGGATGCGCGACCGTCACCTCGGCAGCGAGCTGGCCGAGCCGGCGAGCGAGTGGGTCCCGAACTTGCGCATGGAGCGCATACCCGAGGCCACCCACTGGGTCCAGCACGACGCCCCCGAGCGCGTCAACGAGCTGCTGATCGACTTTCTCGACGACGGCCGCTCCTAAGCAGCGGGGACCGGGCCGAGGCTCGGCGAGTCGCGTGCGCCGGGGCGGGTGAGGCGGCTTTACGCAGACTGCCGCGGGCGCGGCTCAGGACTGGGCCGGGCGCGGCGCCGTGTCGGTGCGCGCGAACGGGGTCACTTCCCGCAGCGCCAGCAGGCCGAGCAGGGCCACCAGCAGACAGGTGATCGCGCCCACGCCCAGGCCTGCACGGGCGCCGGCCTGGGCCATCACCCAGCCGACGATCGGACCGCCGATCGGGGTGGAGCCCTGGAAGGCCACGAACCACAGCGACATCACGCGGCCGCGCATCGAGGGGGCGGCGGCGAGCTGCAGGGTGGAGTTGCCGGTGGCCATGAACGAGATGCTGGCCCAGCCCACGAGCGCGAGCGCCACCAGCTCGACCGGCAGGGTGGGGGCGAGGGCGGCGAGCATTATCACCGCTCCGAACGCTCCCGAGGCGATCACGAGCGGGCGCAGCCCGGTGCGTCCGATGGCCGCCACGAGCAGGCCCCCGACGACCGCCCCGGCGCCCATCGCGGCTGTCATGAAGCCGTAGCCGGCGGCGCCCACGTGCAGGCCCTGGCGGGCCATCACCGGCAGGGTCACCTGGAACTCGTAGGCGAACATCCCCACCAGCGCCATCATCAGCAGCGGGATCGCCAGGTCGCGATTGTGGCGTATGTAGGTAAAGCCCTCCCGCAGCTGGCCCGGCCCGCGCTCGGCTGGAGGGCTCGGGCGCAGGGCATCGAGGTCGAGCGTCAGCAGCGAGGCGATCACCGCGGCGAAGCTGGCGGCGTTGACCAGGAAGCACACGCCCTCGCCGACCGTGGCGATCAGCAGGCCGGCGATGGCAGGGCCGATGGTGCGCGCCACGTTTACCAGCACCGAGTTGAGACTGATGGCGTTGCGCAGGTGCTCGGGCCCGACCATCTCGAGCATGAACGACTGGCGGGCGGGGTTCTCGAAGGCGCTGTTGAGGCCGAGCAGCATCGCGAGCACACCGATCTCCCAGATGCGGACTGCACCGGTGACCGTGAGCAGCCCCAGCACGAGCGCCTGCAAGCCCATCGCGCTCTGCAGCCACACCATCAGCCGGCGCTTGTCCACGCGGTCGGCGATCACCCCGCCATAGGGCCCGAGCAACAGGATCGGGAGCGTCTGCAGCGCCACGATCAGCCCGAGCGTGGTGGCCGAGCCGGTGAGCGAGAGCACGAGCCACGCCTGCGCCGCCATCTGCATCCAGGTGCCCCCCAGCGAGATCGACTGGCCGGCGTAGTAGCGGCGGTAGTTGGGGATCTCAAACGCCTTGAAGGTGGCGCGGCTCGCTCCCAGCAGGCGCGTCACAGGCGTGTCGCCGGGATCTGCTCTGCCAGGGCCTCCAGCGCCGGCAGCGCGCTCCACAGCAGCTCCCGCTGCTCCTCCTCGAGGCCGGCCAGGTGCTGCTGCAGGGCCGCGGTGCGCTCGCCGTGGATCCGCTTGCGCAGGCGCTGCCCGGCCGGGGTCGCCCGCACGAGCGCGGCGCGCTTGTCCGCCGGGTCGGGCTCGCGGCTGATCAGCCCCGACTGGCACAGCTGTGCGGTGATGCGCGAGAGCATCGTCGGGTTGATGCCCTCGATCTCGGAGATCTCCGACAGGCCGAGGGGGCCGAGACGGGCGACGGTGAACAGCACGGAGGTCTGCGACGGCGTAAGCCCCGAGCCGGCGAGGGTGGGGCGCAGGCGCCGCGAGAGCCTGCCGATCACGGCCCTCAGGCGGGTGGTGGGATCACTGTCGACGCTCAGGGACATCCATCTCCAATAATTGCTTGCTGGCAAGCATTATAGAAGACACGGCACGTCCGCTCAGCTGTGGCCTTCAGTGGCTCCCTGTGAAGCGGTCCTGCTCGGCTTGGATGAGCTACCGGCTCGGCGACAGAGACGCGGCGGAGGCGCCCCCGCCGGCGCTTTCCCCAGTCTGGCCCTGCCCGGTGGTCGCCGTGCCGGGTTTGATCGCCGTGCCGGGTTTGCTCTCGGAGGAGCCCTGATCCTGGCCTTTGCCTGATGAGGAGCTTCCAGAGCCGGAGGAGGTTCCAGAGCTGGAGGAAGCCCCAGAGTTGGAGGAGTCCCCGGA
>DATHPT010000288.1:0-2839 GCA_035483615.1 Solirubrobacteraceae bacterium
GCCTGACGGGCAATCTCTGCGGCCGCCTCCAGCGTGGCGTCGACGTCCTCGCGCGGGCTGACCGCCCACTGCAAGTCCTCGGGGGCGTCGCGACGCTCCTCGCGCAAGCGCTGCGCCGGCACCGGCTCATACGCGCTCACCAGCTCCACCGCGGCCCCCACCGCCTTGGCGAGGTCAACCGCTTGGTGCACGGCCTGACCGGCGGTGTCCGAGCCGTCCGTTCCAACCACGATTGATCTGAACATGACCCTCCCTTGACTGCGGTTCGATGCGCTGCGCTCTAACACCGCCGATCATATCCGCCCGTTGCCCGGCGACGACGGCAGACGGCTCGCCTATGGTTCCCCACTGAGGTGATCGATCTCCACACGCACGTGCTCCCGGGCATCGACGACGGACCCGACACGATCGAGGGGTCGCTGGCGCTCGCACGGGCGGCGGCGGCGAGCGGCACGCGGGTGATGGTGGCCACCCCGCACGTGAACTGGCATCACCACAACGACGCCGCCACGATCGCGCGGCACGTGGATCAGCTGAACGAGCGCCTAGCCCTTGAGGGGATCGCCCTTGAGATTCGCCCCGGCGCCGAGATCGCGATGACGCGCGCGGAGGAGATCGGAGAGCAGGAGCTCGAGCGCCTGCGCATCGGCGGCGGTCCATGGATCCTGCTCGAGCCGCCGTTCACTCCGATCGTGACCGGCCTCGACGGCGTGGTGGCGACGCTCCAGCGCGCGGGTCATCGCGTGGTGCTTGCCCACCCCGAGCGCTGTCCCGCGTTGCACCGCGACCCACAGATGGTGGAATCGCTCGTTCGCAGCGGAGTCCTGACGTCGGTCACCGCGGGCTCGCTCGTGGGGCGCTTCGGCGGCGAGGTGCGTCGCTTCGCCCGGCGGCTGGTCGATCAGGGCCTGGTTCACAACGTCGCCTCCGACGCCCACGACGCGATCAAACGACCTCCGGGCATGGCCGCCGAGCTCGCCGATGCGGGATATGGGGCTCTTGCGGACTGGCTCACCCGAGCGGTGCCGGCCGCAATTCTCAGCGGCGAGGAGATCCCGGCCCGTCCGGAGACGCCCGTCGCCCGCGAGGTGTCGCGACGGCGGGTGCGCTGGCGCCGTCGCTGAGCCTGGCGAGCGAGATCTGCCGGCCGCCAAGCAGGTTCAGCGTACGCGACCGGCCAAATGGCCCAAAAGCCGAGTGGCCGGAAGCCGAGTGGCCGGGAAGCCTCTAGACGAGCTTGGTGATCGCGATGATCATCCCGATCACTACGAACAGCACGATCGCGCCCTGGAGCCAGATCCATGTGGGTGACATTGCCGCAACAGCCTAGCCGGGAGGCGCCTTCGTGTGCACCTGTCATTTTGCTCGAGGACAGGGCAACCACAGGGCGAATCAGCTGTTAGGAAGGGTGTGAAGCCGGCGCCGCCCATCCGAGTCCTGACTATGGTGTGGGTATGACAAGGGGGTTCAGCAGGCTGGCGGTGGTGCCGGCGCTTGCGGCGGTCGCGCTCGTCCTGATCGCCCCGGGCGGGGCGCAGGGAGTGGTGGCGCCCACGACGGGCCCGCCGCTCGGCGGTGTGAACGCCACGGGCATCACACCCGGCATGCCGAGCGCAAAGGTCGACCAGGAGATCGCCTGGGCCCACTCGCTGGGCGCTCACGTGATCCGCGCGGAAATCCCATGGTCGACACTCGAACCGACGCAGGGCCAGATCGAACCGCGGGCGCTGGCGTTCACCGATCATCTCGTCGAACAGGCGTCGGCCGCCGGGATCAGGGTGGTGGCGCTTGCCATGAGGACCCCCTGCTGGGCCTCGTCGGCCCCGGCCTCGCTGCTGAGCAGATGCAGGCCGGGACAGATCGGCAAGGCGCAGGCGTGGCCGCCGAAGGACCCGAGCGCTTACGGCTCGTTCGTGGCGTTCCTGGCGACTCGCTACGGGGCGAAGCTCGCCGCGATCGAAGTGTGGAACGAGCCTGACCAGGCCAACCAAGACTATTTCGCCGGACCCGACAAGGCGCAGCGCTATGCGGCGGTGCTGCGCGCTGCCTACCCCGCCATCAAGCGCGCCGACCCACAGATGACCGTGCTCGGAGGGTCGCTGGTGGGCGCCAACGGGGAGTTCCTGCAAGCGCTGTACAGGGCCGGCATCAGAGGCTATTACGACGGGCTATCCGTGCACTTCTACAACCTTGTGCTCGCCTCGCTGCGGCGCATCCACGAAGTGCAGCTCGCCAACGGCGACTCCAAGCCGGTGTGGCTCAACGAGTTCGGCTGGAGCAGCTGCTGGCCGCGTCAGCGTGTGCAGCAGGAACAGGGATGCGTCACCCAGCAGGCGCAGGCCGCCAATCTCGCGAACGTGTTCCGCTCGGTGGCTCGCACCCCGTGGATCGCCGCTGAGATCGTCTACGAGCTGCAGGGCTCACGCCGGGAAGACTTCGGGGTGCTCACAGAAACCGGAGCGCACAAGCCGTCCTTTGGAGCGCTGCGCAGCGTGCTCGTCTCGCCCTTTAGCAAACCGAGCCCGGTGACCGTGCACTTGGGCCAGCGCGGGGGTCGGGTGCAGGCGAGCGGGACGGGCCCCGTCGGGGACTATCTGCAGCTCGAAGTGCTGAAAGGACAGCAGCCGGTGTACCGGGCGCAGTTCACGCTGGACCGCTTTAACCGCTACTCGCTCACGCTGCCCAGCGCCGTTGGAACGCAAAACCTGCGCGTGAGCGTGTTCCAGTATTGGATGGGAACCGCCAAGGCGGCCAGCGCCAGTATCTAATCGGCGTTGCGGAACAGCGCCAGGATCGTTAGCAGCGCGATCTTGAAGTCGAGCGCCAGCGACCAGTGGGC
>DATHPT010000289.1:0-2087 GCA_035483615.1 Solirubrobacteraceae bacterium
GTCGTCGTCGTTGTCGTCGTCGTCGTCGGTGGTGGTGTGGCTGTCGTCGCAGTCGTGGTCGCTTCCGCCGGCATGGGCGGCCCGCTCGGTGCCTGCCCGCTCGGCAGCTGGGTCGAATCGGTCGTCACCTCTGTCACCGGAGGCTTCGGATTGCTCGCCACAGGAGTGGTCGGCGGCGGCGGCGGTGGTGTCAAGGCCGCCACGGTCGTGCTCGGCGGGCTCACCGGCACCGCCGCCTTCGCCTTCCTTATGCGACGGCGTCGCTCGGCGACCAGCTGCGAGGCCGCGGCGCCGTGCACCGAGACCGTCACCGGCTGTGAGATCGAGTGGGCCACCACCGGCTCGGGAGCCACGGCCACGCTCGCGACCGAGGAGACCGTCGCCGCGTGATGGTGGCGGTGTGAATGGCCTGCGGTGCGGTCTGCCTCGACCGTCCCCGCCGTCACGATCGCAGCAACTGCAAGCCCGGCGACTGCCTTCGTGGCAAGCGCCCCCACGCCCGCGGTCACGAAGCCGCTGGTGGCGCCAGCCCCGCCGACCGCCCCGGCCCCCGCCGCCGCACCCGCCCCGCCGGCGCCTGCCACATGGGCCCCCCCGGCGCCGGCGGTCGACCCGAGCTTTGTCAGCACGAGCTTCTTCAGCAGCAATAGCGGCCCCACCGGCAATACCGCCGCGAGCGCCACGTTGTTGTCCTTCAAGTGCTTCTTGAATGCGCGACACCGCTCGCAATCGCGCACATGCCGGCGCACCGCCGGGCTCGTCTTGAGCAGCCCCTCCGCAACTTCCCCCAGCTCCAATCGCGCCTCGTCGCAGGTCAGCTTGCGCGCCTCGGCTGCCTCGGCGAGCGAGATGCGGGCGCGCACCAGCAGCGACTTCACCGCCGGCACCGTCGTCTCCATCGCGTCCGCGATCTGTTCGTAGGAGAGGGCATCGATCTCGCGCAGCAGCAGGGCTGTGCGCTGCGTCTCCGCAAGTTCCTGCACGTCGCCGATCAGCTGCCTGAAGCTCTCCCTGCGCATCACCTTGTCGGCCGTCGATACCCCGTTTTCGGCGTAGTGCACGTCCATCGAGTCCACGCCGATCGCACTCGCCTTGCGCAGATGGTTGAGCGAGCGGTTGCGCGCGATCCGGTACAGCCACGGCCTCACGTTGATCTCGCGCTCGTCGGCGAGTATCGCGTTGAAGGCGGCCGCGAACACCTCCTGGAGCACGTCCTCGGCGTCCTCCTTGGAGCCGAGCATATGCCTGCAAAAGGCCAGCAACCTCGACTGATAGCGCGCGAACAGCGTCTCAAAGGCCGCGTGCTGCCCGCGCCGGATCAGCGCGATCAGGCGCTCATCGGACTGCAGGCGCAACAGTGCCGCAGGGCTTCTCAGGCCGGGCACAGCTGGGGCTTTTAGTGCGGAGACCTCCACGGCGGTCCTTTCGCTGCTCTCACTCTTACAGACACCGTACCAACGGGCTAGTTGCGGTCTTCATGAAGTATCGCTGCCCACCCGAAACCCTGGCTAAACGCCCCGGCGGCGTAGCCGGGGGCGTAGTCGGCTCCAATCGGGGGCGTGATCGGGTATGCCGAGAAGTGGCGGGGGCGTAGTTCGGTGTCTGCTTATCGTCCATGCTGGACATCATTGCCATCGGCTGGACTAGAGTGCCAATGCTCGCCCGGGTGGCGGAATTGGAAGACGCCGTCGACTTAAAATCGATAGTCCGCAAGGGCGTGTGGGTTCGAGTCCCACCCCGGGCATCCCCAAGGGCCCCACCACGCAGGGCCTATCTCGATAGGCCCGTCCTAGATCCCGGTGGCGCCCTCAGGCAGTAAGAACGTGCCCAAATCCCCATCCCCGTAAGCCGTCCTCGCGCGCGTAGCGGGCGTCTTTGCATGGGAGCGCGCACATGTGCTGCTCAAGTAGAGTCGCTGCGCGATGTCCATCCCCGATGCGCAGCCTGCCGAGCAGGCCGAGGAGTTTCACGGCGGGCGCCTGATCGCCCGTCGCCTGCGCCAGCATGGCGTCAGCAAGCTGTTCACGCTCTCCGGCGGGCATCTCTTCTCGATCTACGACGGGTGTCGCGAGGAGGGCATCGAGATC
>DATHPT010000290.1:0-7322 GCA_035483615.1 Solirubrobacteraceae bacterium
CAGAGAGGTGCGAAGCGAAGCCCCACGAGCACGCCGAACAGCGCTATCGCGATCACGAGGGCCACCGGCGACACATGCCTCGTGTAGGCGATCGCGATCACCAGCAGCGCGCCGAGATCGTCCACGACGGCCAGCGTGAGCAGAAAGACCCGCAGCCGCGTCGCGCCACGCGGGGTGAGCAGCGCCAGCGCGCCCAGAGCGAAGGCGGTGTCGGTCGACATCGCGGCACCCCAGCCGCGCGAGCCCGAGCCACCGGCGTTGAAGGCTAGGTAGATCGCGATCGGGACCGTCATCCCGCCGATCGCCGCGAGCACCGGAATGGCAAGGCGGCTGCGATCGCGCAACTCGCCCATGTCGAGCTCGCGCTTTGCCTCAAGGCCGACGACCAGGAAGAAGAACGTCATAAGGCCCTCGTTGACCCAATGGCGCAGGTCCGCTGAGATCCCGCCGTCGCCGATCGTGATCGAGAGCTTCGTCGTCCAAAGCGACTCATAGGAATGCGACCACGGCGAGTTCGCCCACAACAGCGCGAGGAAGGTGGCTCCCAGCAGGAAGATCGCGCTGCCCGTCTCGGTGCTCAGGAAATCACGAACGGGCGATGCGAGATTCCGTGCCCATGCCGTGCGACCGCTATAGGAGCCCTGCTGCGCCTCTTCCATGCAGACGATTATCGCGGTGCACGGTCTGCCGAGTCGTCCGTCGGGCGCCACCCGAACGGATTGGCAGTGTCATGAATCCTGTCAGCGTTGTTGGATACCGCATAGAAGACCGTGGAGCGACCGGGCACGGCGTCGGCGGCCAGACATGCCTCGATCGCGCTCAGCAGATCGCCGTGGCTCAGCCAGGTCGCGGTCTGGCCTTCTCCTCGCTTCACCGAGTCATCCCGCGTCACCCCGCCAAAGCGCACGCCGACGAACTCGAAGTCGAACTGCTTTGAAAGGGCCCTACCCACCTCCTCGCCGATCAGCTTGTACACGCCGTAGGGCGAGGCGGGGTAATAGCTGCCAGGTATCGCCAACGGCTCAACCGCCATCGGATCGCGGTGATGATCGGCGTGTACCGAGCTGGCCATCACGAGGCGCTTCACACCGGCTTTCACCACTGCAGTGAAGATGTTGACATCTATCTGCACGTTCTGTGGATAGATGCGCATGTGCTTCCTGACCGGTTTATCCGCCGAGGGGAACTTGCGCGCAAGGTGAATGACGGTATCCACTCCGTCCATCTGGCTCCACAGCGTCTCGTAACACGATATGTCATCGGGCAGGTCAACCCCCTTGACCAGATATTTGGCTTTCAGCCCGTGCTGCAGGACCGAGCCGATGATCCCCTTGGAACCGGTGATGAGGACCGCACCCATCCGGGCCCTCACTTTTGGTCTGTGGGCTGACTTTCGATCGCCTGGTCCCGCTGCCTTGCCCGGCGGTACTCGTTGACGACTATCTCGGTCAGCTCCTCCACCGAGGTCTCGGAGGTTTGCTTGTCCAGGGCGATGACACCGTCCTGAATCATGTTGACGCGATCGCAGGCCTCCAGAACGTGGATGTAGTTGTGGAGGATCATGATGATCGAGACACGCCCCTCGCTCTTCAGGCGAGCCACCAGATCGAGGATCATCGATCCCTCCTTGGCTCCCATGGCTGCCAACGGCTCGTCGAGCAACAGAATGTCCGCATCGGAGTTGGCCGTACGGGCCACGGCGATCGCTTGACGCTGGCCGCCCGACAGGCGCGCAACCGGCACGTCGATTCTCGGGATGTTTATCCCGATGTCATCCAGGGCGCGACGGGTGTCCCGGCGCATCAGGTGGTTCGCCAGCAGCGGCAGCGGACGGTGAACGTGCTCACGGCGCAGGAACATGTTGTGGAACACCGACAGCTCATCGATCAGGGCCAGGTCCTGATAGACGGTCTCGATACCTCTGGAGCGCGCGTCGTCGACACTCTTCAGCTCCACCTCCTGGCCGTGCAGGAAGATCTTCCCAGAGTCCGGCTTCTGAAAGCCACAGATGATCTTGACCAGCGTGGACTTCCCGGCGCCATTGTCGCCAAGAAGCCCAAGGACCTCGCCCTTGCGCAGATGCAGATTGATGTCACGCAGCGCAGTCACCGGGCCGAAGCGCTTGGCCACGTGCTCAACGCGCAGAACATCGTCAGACGCGGAGGTCGGCCCGACGACGATCTCCTCAGAGGCATGCTCAGCCAAGGCCCGACCCCGTCCGTACACGCGCGACATAGGTGTTGATGACCATCGCCAGAATGATCGCGAGCCCGAGATACAGTGCGAGGTAGTTCGCGTTCACGCCCTGGAGCACCAATCCGTCGTGCAGGATCCCAAGGAACAGAGCGCCGATCAGAGCGCCGACGACGGTCCCTGACCCACCCGCAAGCAGCGTGCCGCCGATCACCGCCGCGGAGATCGCCTCCAGCAGAATCGCGTTGGCCCCCGCGGTGTCTGGCTGGATCGAGGTCGCACGCACCGCCTCGAGGATGCCGACGAGACCGGCACAGGCGCTGCACAGTATGAAATTGCGCACCACGATCAAGCGCACCCGTACCCCCGCCTCCCCGGCACCCAGCCTGTTGGAGCCGACGGCCACGGTGTACAGGCCCCAGCGTGTCCGGCTGAGCAGCACCTGAAGGATCGCGACGATCACCAGTGCCCAGATCAACTCTGAGTAGGTTCCGCCTCCAAAGACCCTGGCGAAGGTGCTTATGTGGTTGACCGTTTCGGGCAACACGATGTGATGTCCGTTGACAACGTGTGGGACCTCGACCGTGGTGCTCGTCACCTGGGCGCCGGGGGTGGCCACCGGCTGGGCGTGGGAGATGACGAGTGTCAGCCCCTCCAACGCGAACAGCGTTCCCAGCGTTGTGATGAACGAGTTGACACCAACGATTGCCGTGAAGAAGCCATTGATGACCCCCACCCCAGCCGCTGCGATCAATGCGATGATCACCCCGGGGAGCAGCGGCACACCTCCGTTGTGCAGCTCGTAGAACAGGAACGGTGTGAACAGGTAGACCGCTCCGATCGACAGGTCGATCTCCCCGTTTATCATCAAGAAGACCTCGCCCGCGGCAAGGATCGCGAACGGTGCGAAGTAGGGCAGCAGCGTCTTGAAGTTCTCCGCGGTGAAGAAGGTATCGGTGCTCGCCGCGAAATAGATCGCCACGATGATCGTGACCACGATGATGCTTCCCTCCCGCAGCGTCAGGAAGCGCTTGAACAGCCCGAGGATGTCCTGCTCGACGGCTCGGCGCCGGCGAGCGTGCCTGTCGGTCGCCGGCGCCGGCTCCCCAGAGGCTGGAGCACCGGTTGCGCTCGCCATCTCTCCCCCTTTCGGCAGCAGATCGATCTGGACCTAGGCCGCCGCGACCACCTTCACTTCCGAGGAGGTGCCCTCGTAGCGGGTCTTGGTCTTGTTGTAGGGAATGACGGTGGTCTTGTCCAAGAACTTCAAGCCGGTGTTGGTTTCGGCAAAGCCGGTGAGTGACCCTGAGACCTTGTACAGGAACAACTGCAGGACGGGCAGGAAGCCCTGAAGGTAGGGTTGCTGATCGATCGTGAAATCGATCTGACCGGCCGCCAGCAGTTGCTGAGTGACTTCCGTCAGGTCAAATCCGCCTGCCTTGATGCCCTTGTTGGGCAAACCGTACTTCTGCATCACCTGAGCCAAGCTCTGGGTACTGCCGCCGTCGACAGCGAACATGCCCTTGGTGCTCTGGTGACCGATCCAGTACGCGTCGATCGTCGAGAGCTCGCCCGGGACAGCGGCGCCGGTGGCGATCGTGTGAGTGGTGATCGGCTTGCCCGAGGCCTTGATCGCCTTGATCGCTCCGTCGATGCGCGGTTGGATGTTCGCCTGTCCGGGTGTGGCTATGAACAGAGCCACGTCTCCGGAGGGCACGAGCGAGACGATGCGTTCTCCCATCTTTTCGCCGGCCTTCATCAGGTCCTGGCCGATGTAGGACTCACGTGGGTTGCCTTCCGCGTCCGCGTTGTAGGCCACAACCGGGATGCCCGCCGAGATCGCCGCCTGAACCGGCTGGTTGAAGGCATGCAGGTCGATCAGCGAGACCGCTATCCCGCTGGCACCGCTTGTGACGGCGCTGTTGACAGCGTTGACCATCTCGTTGACATTGCTGTTTTCAGAGCCGGTCCACTGATAGGAGCAGCCCAGCAGCTTGCACGCATCCGCCGCGCCGTACTGCGTGGGGACGAAAAATGGATTCGTCGTGACGTGGTTGACGAATACGAATTTGTAGTTCGGATGCGAGCCGAACACCGCCTCGCTGCCACTCCCGGCGGCGGCGCTGGAGCCGCCGCCCCCGCCACAGGCAGCCAGCAGGCTGCTCGCCGAGCCGGCTGCTATCCCGGTGAGCGCGGTGCGGCGCAGAAACGCCCGGCGATTCAAGCCTCGCTGACCGACCTCGGAGTCCTGCGAGTGCTCGAGCAATTGCGCTGCCTCGTTGAGCTGATACGTCTCTGACATCTCTATCTCCTTCTCGATAGAGGTTGCGTCGGGCGACGCAACGCCCATCAATACTTTTCCCGTCTGAATCCATTTGTAGTCAAGAACTTCGGGACCGGAGGTCTATCTTCAGGACATGCCCCCCGCATCGGTCGGTCCACAGCTACCTTCTGAGCGACCGGGCCCTGGTCGCGACAGACCACGGGAGGACGGGACCCGGGCGCTTGAAGGACACGAGCCCTACGGCCCGCTTGACATCGAGCGGCACGTCAAGGACGACGGCCGTGCGCTCATTCTCTACGTCCGTCGGGAGCGCCGGGACGGATGAGCGATCAGCGCTTCAACGAGCTGCGGGGAGAGGAGGTCGTATACGCCATCCATCGCCAGAGCCGCACGTTCCTGCCCCCAGAAGGTCACTGCCCGCTCTGCCCCACTCCTGAGGATCTGGAGGCGAGGGACGCGGTTGAGACGGAGATCCCCTTCCCCGCTTATGAGATCGCGGTGTTCGACAACCGCTTTCCGGCATTTCAAGCGCCGTGGGGAGCCGCAGAGGTGGTCGTCTACACCGACAGCCACCACGGCTCGCTCGGCACCCTCGCCCCAGAGCGCGCGGAGGCGCTGATGTGGGTTTGGCGGCATCGCTACCGAGAGCTGGGCGCCCGAACAGACGTGCGATATGTGCTCATCTTCGAGAATCGCGGGGTCGAGGTGGGAGCGACCCTGCATCATCCGCACGGCCAGATCTACGGCTATCCGTTCCTGCCGCCCGTGCCGAAGCTGGAGCTTGCGGCCGACGCCCGCCTGGAGGGTTGTGCGCCCTGCGCGCTGCTGCGCCGGGAGCTCGATGACGGACATCGAGTCGTGTACGAGAACGAGAGCGTCGTCGCTTATGTCCCGTACGCGGCGCGCTGGCCCTATGAAGCGCACGTGGTCACCCGTCTGCACCGCTCGAGCCTGCTCGATTGCGAGCTCATCGAGCTGCGCCTGCTGGCCGAGTGCCTGCAAGCCATCGTCCGCGGCTATGACACCCTGTTCGCCCGGCCCTTCCCCTACGTGATGGTCGTCCACCAGGCGCCCACCGACGGACGCTCCCAGGGCCATCTGCACGTCGAGTTCTATCCCCCGCTGCGAACCGCTGACAAGCTCAAGTACCCCGCCGGCTCCGAGCAGGGTGGGGGCACGTTCATCGGCGACACGCTGCCCGAGGATTCAGCCGTGGCGCTGCGCGAGGCGATCCTCAGTGCAGCATGAGCGCGTCGGCGCATTCGCTCCCGGTCGCGTGAATCTGATCGGAGAGCACACCGACTACAACCGGGGACTCGCTCTGCCCTTCGCGATCGCCGATGGAGTCACGGTGCACGCCACCACAAGCGGCGATCGGCGCATATCGGCGCGCTCGCTCGACTACTGCGAGGAAGACGAGTTCGCCCTCGCCGAGGCCCCCCGCACCACGGGCTGGCGTGCGTTCGTGCGTGGTGTCGCCACCGAATTGCGCCGAGCCGGATACCCACTGGTCGGTGCCCGTCTCGAGATCGGCGGCGACATCCCGCGAGGCGCCGGCCTCTCCTCCTCAGCGGCGCTCGAGGTGGCGCTGTGCCTTGCGTTGCTGGCCTCGATCGGAATCGCCGAGCAGGACCGCGTCAGCCTGGCGCAGCTGTGCTCACGCGTGGAGAATGAGTGGGTCGGAGCGCAGACAGGGCTGCTCGACCAGCTCGCTTCGCTGTACGGCGCTCCCGGCACGGCGCTGCTCATCGACTTCCAAACGCTCGAGATCGATCCGGTTCCGCTGCTGCTCACGGATGGTTGGCGGCTTGTGACACTCGACTCGGGCGAGCGCCACCTCAACGCCGACTCCGCCTACAACGAGCGCAGAGCCGAGTGCTCCCGAGCCTCGGAGCTGCTGGGCGTGCACTCGTTGAGAGAGGTGAGCTCGAGCGCCGTCCAGCGACTGCCCGAGCGCCTGCGGCGACGCGCCCGTCACGTGCTCGGCGAGAACGCTCGGGTCCTTGACACCGTCACGGCCCTGCGCGCCGGCGACCTACCCGCGGTGGGCCATCTGCTGAACGCCTCCCATGCGAGCCTGCGCGACCAGTATGAGATCTCGACGCCGGCCGTCGAGAGGACCGTTGACCGGATGCTCCGTGCCGGTGCCGCCGGCGCGAGGATCATCGGCGGCGGCTTCGGGGGACATGTGCTCGGCCTGTTTCCCCAAGGCGCCGATCCACCGGCAGGCGCACGAGAGGTATGGGCAAGCCAGGGCGCCCACGCGCTGTAGGCAGATTGATTCAGGCGGTGCGCCGGCGCCGCAGGAAGGCGTCGGCGATCGGCGGAGGCACATAGCCCTGATCGATCCGCGCCAGGGTGACCCCAGGCGCCACGATCTCGTCGATGCGATCCAGCACGTCGCTCGTCAACGTGACCTCAACCGCGCCAAGCTGGGATTCCAGCTGCTCCATGGTGCGCGGCCCGACGATCGGCGCCGTCACCGCCGGATGCTGGAGGACGAACGCCAGCGCCATGTGAACGAGTGTGAGGTCGGCCTGCTCTGCGAGCAGCGCCAGGTCCTCTACAGCGTTCAGCTTCCGCTGGTTATCGGGATTCTCGAGGTCATAGCGAGCCGGCATCCGCTCGCTGCGATGTGAGGTGGGCAGGTCCTGCCCCTTGCGATAGCGACCCGTCAGCCAACCCCCGGCCAGAGGGCTCCACGGAATGACCCCGAGCCCGAACTGCTCGGCGACAGGCAACAGATCCGCCTCCACGCTGCGGACGAGGATCGAGTACGGCGGTTGCTCGCACACGAACCGTCCAAGCGCCCGCCTCTCGGAGGTCCACTGCGCTTCGACGACCT
>DATHPT010000291.1:0-13012 GCA_035483615.1 Solirubrobacteraceae bacterium
CTGGCGAGACATCGCTGTGGTCACGTTCCTTGTAGGCCCTTTTGTCTTCCAAGTGTTCTCGGCGATCAGAGCGCTCAGAAGTACAACCCTCAAACGAACATTTCCACCGGGACCGCACATCGAGCGCCTTTGGCCGATCGAAGACCAAGTGATATGGCGATACCAGCCTGGACTCGGATGGGCAGACGTGGTTGCGTTCTCAGAACAGATCACGGCCTCGCTGCGCGACTCCACCATCCTCTCCCAATCGTAAGTCCTGCTATTCGCTCAATACCGGTTGTGCGACATCCGTCGCCCGTGATAACCACAGCCACTCTGCTCAGGAGCCACGGGCTTACTCACTCCAGTCGCTCCATGAACAGCTGCTGCACTTGACGATTTCGATAGTCATGTCGTTGACTCGGTCTGTCGCCTCTGTGCGGGTCAGACACTGCTCTCCGCACATCGGGCAGAAGCGATAACCGAGTGACTCTGTTACTTTCGGGTCATAGAGTGCATCCCGATACGCTCTCGCAAGTTGCCGGTAGTTGATCTTGACTTCGTGGGTCGACTTCCCGACGCGTTCCCATCGGCGGCCGTGGGCAAGGAACGGACCACGAGCCACCTGGGCTGGCGGTACCTCAATCGCCACGAATGTCGGAGCTGTAAACGTATAGATGTCCGGGTACAAGGGCTCGCCGGAGATCATGGAAACTGTGTTCTCCTTGATGGTCGCGGCGAGCTTCTCCGGCAGGTTGTTCGCGATGGTGAAACCCTTTCGAGGTTCGCCAGCGTCCGTAATTCCGATAAAGACAACTCCGCCGCCCGCCTGACTAGCGAAAGCCGCAAGGGTCCGAATGCCCTTCGGGAGCTGACTCGGGCTCTCCTTGAACTCGTCATGCTGGCCCTCGCCTTTAGCGATGCGCGTTAGCGCGTCGGTCAATCTCATTCCGTCAGTATGGCGCTTGACCGTTATGGTCACTTCGTCGAACGCCGATTGTGCGACCCGCGCTCAGTGATCTCTTGGGAAGGCCCGACCGCGTGGCCAGTCCGAAGGCAGCCCGAGTAGCGAGTGAATAGGCGTCTCGCTATCCTCATAAATTATCTCGCCGACTTGACTCATGCTGACTAAGGAGATAGGCCACGCCTCTGTCACCGGGTAATCTGCCCACCGGTTGAGCCAGAGCTTTGGCGTCACCTTTGACGCGCTCCAAGGGTGCACCTGCACTGCTGTCAGTACCGCAGACACCCGCTTGTTCTGCGGCCTTCACGCCACATACAGAATCCGTTTTGCTGACGGACGAGTTGCCCTTCGATGGTAGGGCATGTCGGGATCAGTACGGCCTCACGGCCGAACAACGCCTGCGCTATGTCCTCATCCTCCATAAAGGAGGAGGCGCATAGCACCGCCGTAACGAGTGGCGCCGATGGACGCCCGTAGCTACCGGCCTTCGTCTTGAGCTTGCTCTGGAGTTGGTCGATGTCATCGACCCAACCCGACAAAATAGGGCCGCCGCCGAGCACTTTGTGGTCCTCTCGTCCGCGCGCCTCTGGCCGAACCGGCCACGCCTCGTAAGCAATCGTCCAGCCTCGACGCTCGAATGTCATCTGTGGAAAGCCAAGACCTGCCGTGTGGTCAGCTTCGGCCTGGTCCGGATCAAGCTCGCTCAGCCACGACTCAAGCGGGCGCGTGATCTCGCGGGCCTTAAGTCTCTCCGGACCACGCTCGACTTCAAGCGGAACCACGAAAAAGTTTGGCTGCTCAATCTTGTCGATCGCGTCGAGTAGCCAGCCTGGAGCATCGTTCTGAGAATCGCTGGATTTGATACCGGAGAAGACGACCATCGCCTCGACGTACAGGTGGGCGCTACCACGAGTGATTAAGAAGTCGGGCGTTCGACTGGACAAGCAATATCGGCGACGAGCCACACTTTGCCGGCACCCGAGGTAGTCCTGTAGAATAAGGCCAGAAGAACCCAAGCCATGAGCACACTGAACCTACAATCCGTTGTCTACCACGAAGGCGAGCACTTCGTTGCCCAATGCCTCAATGTGGATGTGGCCAGCTTTGGCGATACCGAGGCCGAGGCTCTCGCTAACCTCCGAGAGGCGCTGGAGCTGTACTTCGAGGACGCCCCCGCCAGCGACGCCGTGCCGGTGGAGGACGCTGAGGTCCGCACCCTAACGCTCCAGGGTGCCTGAGCTCTACTCCTCGCAACAGATCGTGAAGGCCCTTGAACGGGAGGGTTTTGCGTTTGTCTCCCAACGCGGCAGCCACGTCAAGTACCGCAAGACCGACAGCGATGTCATCTTCACCGTAATTGTCCCCGCCGGCCGCAAGCAGGTTCCGCGCGGCACCTTCCGGTCAATACTGCGCCAGTCCGGCCTAGACGAGAGCGCCATCGGACGCAGCTAGTCTCGTAGTCAGTCGCGCAAGGCCGCTTGGTCGGTGAGCCTTTCGATCGGATGGCCCCGGTGGCGCTAAGGCGCTCGCTCCTGGGGCGATTCTGGACACCAACCCATCGCCTCTTACTCCCGAGGAAGAGCAAACTGGTAATGAGGGACATCAGATGGTCACTGCCGATAACGCCCTTGTTTATGGCCATCCCCTTAGTGACGAAAACTGGATTGCTAACCAGTATGGGTTATGGCGTCGAGGCTGGTGGGCGGGATGCGACTCGGTGATGCTGACGCTCACTTCGAATCACCGGGAGAGCTAGTCATCCCCGCGCTCGACAAGCCGTTTGATGATGCGTATGAGAGCGCCTTGTATGAAGAGCACGTCAAGGACACCCCATCCAGTCGTCGTATTGCGCGTGCCCTCGACTGGCTCGGCATAGCGTGGCGCAACACTTCAGCCATCGAGATCGGCACAAGGGTTGTAGCCCTACGTGCTGGATTTGAGGTGCTCTTGGGCGTAGGCGATTCTACAAGGCAATTCGGCAGTCGCTCAGCGAACTTCTCGACGCCCACGGAGCAACTCGAACTGACCGCACTTGGCAGGAGCGTGGCAAGACCAGGTCCCATTGCCATGATCGATCTCGGATGGTGGTTCCAGAGCTTTTCGTTGCTACGCAACTCGATCATGCATGGCGACGAAGTCGCGATGCACTCTTGGCAGCACGGCGAGCACAATCACGTTTGGGTAGCCGAGGATCGTCTACGTAGGGCGATCAAGGAGACCTTGATCCGAGCCGGCCACTCAGAGAATCTTCGACACGACCCAGCTAGGCGCGAGCTTGCGCGCCGTGTCACACAGTCCTAGACGAGAGCCAGCAGTGACTCATCGATCAGCGACTATCCACTAGAGCCCGCCGCAAAGCCTCGACCCGTGCTCGACGGTTTAGCCTTGGCCCGCCAGCGTCCCATTCGGACGATTGTCTGTAACGGTGCGGATGGGTGGCGATGGGCGGCCACAGACCCTTTTGTTTGCGTGCCGAACACCTTGGCTGGGATCTGGTCCACCCATAAAGCGAATGTAACGTTATGCGCAGCAGGGAGAAAGTGTAGTCGCGCCTCACAGTGATCGCTTCGGAGCGATTGGCCTGCGACGTACCCGGGGCTGATGAGGGGATACCCTCAAGTGGTGAGAACTGTTCCCTTGGTCGGCGAGATCGTTGGTCGGCTCCAGCCGAGTGTCGGCGTTGGGCGGGGCGATCTCTTTGACCTGAGGAGGCCAATTCGATGTCCGTGCTGAGGATGGGTGAGGAGTACCGGTTCGAGGGAGGGCTCCCAACAGCGGAGACGGTGAAGCAGGCCTATGACGACACTGACTTGGTGCGCGCGATCACGACCTACCGATTCTTCTACCCATCGGTGTCCGGGTATTGTATCTACAAGGGCGACCTCGCGGGAGGCATGGTCACCAATCAGACCTTCTCGGTCGTGGAAGACGCGGTCGGGCTGCGGTGCTTCACCCCGAACTCCGACACTCCCTACGCAGGGTTTGTGATCGACCTCTCCGATGGACCGTTCGTGATCGAGTTGCCGCCGGGAGCACTGATGGGTGTCGTCAATGACCTGCACCAGCGCTGGGTGATGGACTACGGCCTACCCGGACCGGACAAAGGCGAAGGCGGCAAGCACCTGCTGCTGCCCCCCGGATACAGAGGCGAGGTGCCTGCTGGCTATCACGCGGCGATGCCGACGACCAACCGGGTGCTGGGCTTGCTGCGTGCGCTGCCGCCACACGGCGATCTCCACGCGGGGATCGAGCTGATGAAGACGATCAAGGTCTACCCGCTTGAGCCTCCCGCCGATTGGAGCGAACCAGGCTGGGCCGAGCTTTCGCATGACTTCGATTACACGCCGTTGCCGTTCGAGACCGACCTGCGCTACTGGCAGGAGCTGCACGAGCTGATCGACGCAGAACCACCGTATGACGGCTACCGCAACGCATATGGCGAGCTGGCCGCCCTGGGTATCGCCAAGGGCCTTCCGTTCGCACCCGACGAGCGTATGAGAGACATTCTCGTTCGTGGAGCACAGGCCGCTAACGCGCAGATGCGTGTCCAGTCGCTGGCCGATCGTCGTCCCGATCGGGGGGTCTGGGAGGGTCGCCGCTGGGAGTGGGCTGTACTGCAGCCAGAGAACGGTACGTTCGATGGCGAGAGCTATGTCGATCTGGAGGCGCGCGAGAAGTGGTTCTTCCAGGCACAGATCGAGTCGCCCGCGATGTTCGCCCGTGCCCCGGGGGCGGGGTCGCTGTACTGGTTCGCCGCGCGCGACAACACCAATGCGTATCTCGACGGCGGACGCTCCTACCAGCTCAGCGTCCCGCTGCCGGTACCAGCCAAGTTGTTCTGGTCGATCACCGTCTATGACGCCGAGACCCGCTCGGAGATCGTCACCGAGCAGAACCAGGCCGCGCTTCGCTCGCTGGTCGAGCTGACCCCAGAGCACCTCGGCGACCAAGCCACCGAGGTGACGCTCCACTTCGGACCCGAGTGCCCCAGCGGCGCTCAGGGTCGATGGATAAAGACAACCCCAGGAAAGGGCTGGTTCGTCTACTTCCGCATCTACGGACCCGACCAACCCGCCTTCGACCAAACCTGGCAACTATCCGACTTCCAGCCCCTCGACTGACGGCTACCCATACGCTCAGCTACAAAGACCGACCCGCGATCTGCATGTTTCCCCTTGACACAGGAGCAACGGTCCATCACGACAAGCTTCCTCGCGAATCCGAGGGGTGCTGACATCGCGCTCGCACCCGACACTAGGCAGCTTCGTCCAGCGACATCCAGCCGCCCATAATCCGCGCAAAGCGGTTCGCGTTGACTTCGGTTGGCTCCATTTCGCCGGACATTCCGGGTCTCGTGTAAACCCGCGGAGAGCACAGATGGCTAGTGCGTTAGTGCTCGTCTATAGCGTCGATGGCTATGCTCGTGACAATGTCGATCAGCAACGCGTTAGCTCCTTAGGTACGGTCTTATTTAGCGCTACAGCAGGCATTCTGCTGGGTCATGTTTCTCACCAAGACTGGACGCTTGGCGGACACGTAGATCCGTCAAGGGCGCGAGACGACATCAACGATCGCTTGACTATGTAGGCCGCCCGCTCGAGTTTGACGGAGTGGATGTCGGTCTGCAACCGGCAGGAGGGAGTCGGCGCTCGGTGGAGTATCGCCTTTCGAGTTTCTTGCTCTCACGAGCGTCTCGCCGGGCGCTGGCGGGTCGAGCGATCCGCTTCGAGTGCTTGGGCCTTGGTGGTGGCGATGAACTCGCTGAGCACCTCGACGAAGCGCTTGGGCTCGTCCAGCTGGGGAAAGTGACCGGAGTCCTCGAAGATCTCCAGACGACTGGTAGGAACCTGGGCGTGCGCGCTGTGGGCGTGGGAGACGGGGATCAGCGTGTCGTTCTGACCCCAGACGAAGAGCATCGGCGCGCGTTCGGCCAGGTAGAGGCGATCGGTGGCGTCGACCCGCTGGCCACTGGGCTCGACGACCGAGCGCACCGTGCGCAGGAACGCTTCACGGGTGACCTTGTCGGCGAGCGTGGCGTGGCCACGGGCGCTTTCGCGCAGATCCGTGCCGGGCGGCAGGCCGACGGCTCCCATCGCTCTTCCCACTATCCGCCCTGCATCGAGCAGCCGTCCGTTGGTGAGAATCGGCAAGACGTACTCGGCACCGGGAAGCGTGGCCGCGCGGAGCAGCGGGCTGACCTCGCGGCCCAGGCCGCCGCTGTCCACGAGGATCAGTCGTTCGCAGCGCTCGGGAAACTGGTACGCCATCTGCATCGCAACGCCGCCCCCGAGCGAGTGGCCCACGAAAGTGGCCCGGTCATGTCCGAGCTCCTGCAGGATGTCGCGCACGAGACTCGCATGGGCGCCCAATGAATAGTCCCCCGTCGGCTTGGCGGAGCCGCCATGGCCGAGCAGGTCGGGTGCGATGACCGTGAAGTGCTTGGCCAGGCCGGGCATGACCTGCGCCCAGATCGTCGAGTCCGACG
Source organism: Solirubrobacteraceae bacterium (assembly GCA_035483615.1). Taxonomy (GTDB): domain Bacteria; phylum Actinomycetota; class Thermoleophilia; order Solirubrobacterales; family Solirubrobacteraceae; genus Palsa-744. The sequence continues at coordinate 6,429 of DATHPT010000291.1, forward strand.
TGATGCCGTGAATCAGCACCACTACCGGGCCGGCTCCGGCCTGGCGATAGGTGTAGCGGTTGCCGTGCAGGGTGACACTGCGAAGCCGGTACGCCTTCATTGCGGTCAACGCTCCTCTGCTGTTCTGGGCCTGGCCGAACAGTACCGCTAGAGGCCTTTGGCGGTGGACCACCCGGCACGCACTGGTGATCGAGGCTCGAACCGGCGCATGATCAGCGACTATTGACCAGCGCCCGGCACAAAGCCTCCACCCGCGCACAACGGTTTAGTCTTCGCCCGCCCGCGTCCACAATAGATGTCTTGTGTAAACCCTGGCCCCGAAGAACGTGTTGGGGTTTGCGCAGGAAGGCCCCCGACGGGACCGTGTGGCGGGCCGTCAACTCCTGAAGACTTTCACCGCGACGGCACAATAGCGAGAGGTTCCGATGGGTGGATAGTGACTATTGGTCAGGCGGGAATCTCACCACCTGCGCCTTCACCGTCGAGCTCAATGCACCTCTCAGGTATTAATGGTGACGGCTGCGTCCCCGGTCGAGGGGTCGATGACGGTCGAGACCTTGGATATGCGGTCCGCGGGGAAGGCGCCACAGCGGGCGTGCTCCAGCAGAATGTCCTCGTCTGGAGCAACGTAGACGCAGTAGATCTTGTCGTCTGCGACGTAGCTTGTGAGCCAACGGATCTCCGGTCCGAGCTCGCCGATCACGTGGTTTGACTTTGCTGCCATTCCCTGCAGCTCCTGGGCGGTGAGGTCTCCAGCTCCGGGAACCTCGCGCTCGATCACATACTTGGGCATTTGCCTTCTCCTATCGATCGATCTTCGCTAACATACTGATGGTATACATCATGCATACTCAAGGTACGAATGTCAAGAGCAGGAAGGTGCAGCAGGGCGAGATGACCCGCCAGGCGCTCCTTGATGCCTCACTCACGCTGTTCGGTGAGCGCGGTTACGCAGCGACCTCCCTCGACGAGATCACAAGCGCGGCGAAAGTCACGAAGGGAGCTCTCTACCACCATTTCGACGGCAAGCAAGGACTGTTTGCAGCTGTATATGAACAGGTCAAGCGCGAGGTCTCAGAACGCGCTGCTACAGCGTTCTTGGAGCCCGACCCGTGGGAGGACTTGCTCGCCGGATGCGAGGCGATACTCGACGCCCACCTCGACTCAGCAGTACGCCGCATCCTGCTCCACGATGCGCAAGCAGTCCTCGACGCAGACACCATCCGCCGTGTCGAAAACCGCTACGGCGCAGTGGTGCTACGCGGCGCACTACGACGCTCAATCCGAGCCCATGTCATCCAACCCCTCCCACTGAAGACTCTCGCACTCATGCTCACCGGTGCGATCCTCGAAGGATGCATGGCCATTGCCCACGCCGATGACCCGACCCAGGCACGAGAAGACGTCGGCAATGTGCTCACAAGCATCCTCGAAGGACTACGACCACACGCTCAAGCAAACATCGAGGAAGCACTAACCACCAGCAGAAACTCGCCTCTGGGAAACCCAGCGATTTGACGGTTCAACCGTAGACCGACCGGTACTGCCTAAAGGTCGCCCGATCAAGGTGCCGAAGTGAAGATTGTGGGCACGGAGCGAGACGCAGCAACTGGTTCGATGTTCCGCGACCGCTGGGGTCGCGTTGGACGTGCGGGCCTTGCGGGCGGCGCTGTCTGTGCTCTTCTTGTCGCATGTGCAGGCGCGCTCTCCGGTTGCGCGGGGGCTGACACGTCGAGCCAGGGCACTGCAGCGAAAACCGAGGCGGGAGGACGCACGTTTGCGAGGTCCGTAAACGTGCGTGTGGGCGACCTACCGGGGGCGGAGCCGGCTGCACCCGAAGGCGCGGGTCCCAGCCCCAGCCCGGGCTCTTTGGCGTTCGCCCGCTGTGACAGGGGCGTCAGCCCGGAACGCATCGTGTTGGAAGTCCGATCGACGTTGCTCTCCGTCAGCGGCGGAGCGTCGCTCGTTCGTTCGCGGGTCACGGTGTGGCCAAGCGAAGCTCTCGCCGCCCGCAACCTCACAGCGTTCGCCAGCAAGCGCGGCTCGCGCTGCGAGCTTCGATATGGCGGGACGTCAGTGTCGAGGCTGACCTTGGGCCTTCCGGGAGCGGCACAGGCTGTGGGGCTGCGCACCGTTGTTCCGGAGCGCAGCGAACGCACGAGCGAGGCCGGATACCACGACATCATCGGCTTCGTCTCGGGCCCGGCCGAAATCGTGCTGACGGCGACCGGGTTCTCGCGTCCGGTGAGCGTGGGCACCGAGCAGCGACTGGTCGACTTGCTCTATCGACGCGCGAGCCACATTCCCAGCGACCTGTAGCCGTCGTCCATCAAGTGATAGATGTTGGGCGTGCGGCGAGATCTCGGTTGTTTGCGGGATAAGCGATACTGGGCTCGAACTCGCCTCTGGGTCTCAGGTCAGGCCTAAGACCCCGATTTTATTGGGGTTTGGTGCTCTCAGATCAGCTCAGGTTCGCTCAAATTGCTACCAAAATTGTTACCAAGCCCAGACCAGTCGCGGCGGCGGCAGAATGAGCGCATGACGACATACGCTCAAGCTGCAGAGAACGCGTTGGCGTCCGTGCATTCCGGACTCGCCGAGGCACTCTTGGGCCGCAGGGGGCGGGGGGAACTGACCGAAGCACAGCTACACGACGCAGCACGTCTGATAGCCGCTCGGCGAGCTGCTCGTGCTGGCACGCACGTAGTCTCGACGCCGGAACTCCCAATAATTCCGGCGGTGGACGTTGATCCATACGTCTATCCCAGCACCGACGTGCTGCGCAACCTTCTGGACATGCACTAGGCGGACGAGCGGAGCGCGAGGCCGCATTGAGCGCGATCCGCATAGCGCAGCTCGACGATTCGTACTCCCTACTCCGCATCATCCTCGGGGATGGTCGCCGGATAAAGCCTCGGAACGAGACTGTCCAATTCTGCCTCCAGCTTCTCAAAGAGCGTTCTGGTGTCGCTGCCTCCCCCTATCTCTCGGTCTAGCACGTACCACGCGAAGTCATATGCGAGCTTGCGGCACTCGATAGCGAGCTCGATTAGAAGATGATTCGCTAGCTCAGGTTCGCGCGTACCTGACAGCGGAAATCCTTTTGCGCGTTCACCACCGAGCCGACTCACCATTGCTTGTCTAGGCAGAGTCCGAAGGTCAATGTGCGCCCCCGTCGAATACCGGTTGAGGATTTGTGCGCGCTCAGGCTTCTTGGCCGTGAGTTTCCCTAGGCTAGGTTTGCGCCCCTCTAGCCATTCCGTTGCTCTTGTGCCGTAAATATCAGCAGTTATGTGCTCAACGAGCAGCACGGCCTCGGACACACGACGCTTAAGCGGAAACGACTCTGGCACATAACCGGCGGCGATCACCAGTATGCACGCCCGTGCCGACCGGTAAGCCATAGCCATGATTGTCCCTGAGGCCTGCTGGATCTTGGCGAACGGAGACTCGTCCTGATGAAACTGATTCAGTTCTTCTATGAGATAGACAAGACAATGCGTGGCCTCGTCAGCGGTCTTTAGAGCCTCTAGCTGCTCAGGCGCGGAGCGCAGCCCCATTTCCTCCGTGACCTGTATTCGGTCGCGCTTCCGCTCAGGCATTAGTGGTGTCACGCTGCAATTGAGCGCTGCCGCGACCGGAGGCCGCCATGCTATTCCTCGTTATCCACGTCGTGATCACCGTTCTTCGTATCCCATCGACGCAGCGGTTTGCCGTCCGGACCATAGATCACGAAGCCTTTGGTCGGCCGCCCTTCACCTTTGGCCTTACGCGCGGAGAACCATTTCTTTGCCTTCTCGTACAGATCGCTCGTAACTTTCTCGATGACGGTGTCCGCGACCTTCACTCCGATATAGATAGCGGTCCACTCCACCGGACCGATGCCGACCCGCTTCGGTACCCGCTCGATGACCTCAAGATCGACGCTGAGTCCAGTGACCTCGCGGAAGATCTTGGCCAAAGCTTCAGTCGCTTCGCGGCGCTCATCCGAAACGTTTTCGTACGGCTTGCCTATAGAGATTCGGACATCGGCTTCAGGCGCCGCCGTCATGTCAGCGTAGGCGAACCCTTCGACCTCGCCGGTATCGAAGCGCTTGACCCATCCGTATAGGTCCGCGCCGCCCGCCGGCTGGTCCTCAGGAGGGAAGTCCTGCTTCTGAACCGGGAAAAAGAACACCCCCTCGACCGGCGTGCCGTCGAGATCGACGGTTACACGCTGCCCTAGGCGCGGAGACGAGTCCATGTCCTGACCGTAAACGACGCGTCGGTCGTCAAATCCGGCTAGTTCGATTTCGGTCGCGCTCTTGCCATCTTGTCCAAGCCTTCAGACAAGCCGTAGTAGTGCCGCTCGGATAGCTTCAGGATTGCACGGTTGATTTCGTCGAGGCGCTGGCGTTTGTGGCCCGAAAGCTCGGCACCCTGAAGCTGAGCTTGCTGGCAGTCAGGCGTGCGCGAGGGCGCGCATCTGGCGCACCGGGTGACGCCCAAGGCGACTCAACGTCGCGTAGGACGAGGCGTGCCCATGCGTTCGGGGCGCGACGCTGACGGGCACACGGCCTCTGAGCCTGTCGATCACTCCGCGTCGCAGCGGCACGAGCAGCAGCTCGGTGTCCTCGCCGACAAGGACGGTCGCCTGGCCTTCGATTAGGTTGCGCCAGAGAACGTCGTCGGTCCACTCCTCATCGCTGGGGACGAACGCGATGTCCGCTGGGTAGCCGAGATCGTCGTCGCTTCGCGACGCCGCCATGAACAGCTCATCGGTCTTGTCGGTGATCTCGCTCATTGCGTGTGCTCCCAACTGTGAACGATATCGCGCCACTCGCGTAGCAGCTTGAGTTCGGCGGCATACATCGCATCGTTCACCGAGCCATGCGTGACGATAGGAGCTTGCTTCTCAAGGCCGATGTACGCGTGCTCGTGGTGCTCGTCTGGGCCGTGCGCGTTGTCGAATGTGCGCACCGTGCGCCAGCGACCATCACGCAATACGAGGAGCACGACCGCATACTCGACGGGATGCTCGCTCGAACGCTCCACCACGAGCTGAACATCCGAAGCCAAGAAGCGGCGTCGCGTCCGATCCTTAGTGGGCATGTTGGAGCACCATCACGTCGCCTGCGAGGCAAGTGGGCGACTGCTACCACCCGACCCAAAGGCCGCCTCCACGAATGCCGACTCGTGCGCACTCGGCGAGTAGTCCGCGTATCGCTGGGTTGTCTCGATGTCCCGATGCCCCATCCACTCCTGCAAGGTCCGCATGGGAACGCCCGCGCCGGCCATCGCTGTGCCGAACGTGTGGCGCAGATCGTGGAAGCGATGCGCCTGCTCAAGCCGCGCGGCCTTGAGCGCCCGGCGGAAACGCCGCAGGATCGCCGCCTTGTCGATCGGCCCGGCGGTGTGGGGATCGGCGAACACGAGCACATCGCCGCTGCTCTCTTCCGCCCCGCGGCTGAGCCGGTCAAGCTCTCCCGCGACCTCGTCTGCCATCGGAACGCTGCGCGTCGAACGACGGGACTTCGGAGTCCCGAACTCGCCTAGGACGTAGTTCTGGCGGACCCTGATCCGGCCGGCGGTCCAGTCCACGTCGCGCCAGCGGAGCGCCACCAGCTCGCCCTGTCGCAGGCCGGTCATCGCGGCCGTCAGATACATCGCACGGTCGATCTCGCGGTAAGGCCCATCGACTGCGGCATCGGCCAGCGCACGCACCTCAGCCGGCTCAAGGAACCTGATCTCGGCACTCTCGGGCTTGCCGGGCAGCTCGACATGCCGGGCGACGTTTACGGGCAGCCATCCCTTGCGCTCGGCGAACCCGAGCAACGCCGAGAGATAGCCGATGTAGTTGCGGACGGACTTCGCGCCGACAGGACGCCCGTAGCGACGGTCCCCCTTGGCCTTCGGCCCCGGCCTCTCGCCCTTCTCCATCATCGTCATCAGGTCCTGAACGTCCTGGGCCGTGATCCGGCGCAGATCGCGCTCCGCGAAGAACGGCTCAAGCCACACGCGCAGGATCGACTCCACAGCCGTCGTCGTAGCCTTCTTGCGACTCTGACGCTCCAGGTTCGCGAGATAACGGCGTCCCAGCTCGGCCATCGTCAGCGCGTCGCCAGAGATCATCCTGGCGGGCTTCGTCTCCGCGATTAGCCGGCGCAGCTCTGCCTCGGCCTGGCTGCGCGTCAGGCCATCACGCGATCCCGCAACGCGCATCGGGCCGACGCGACGCTTGACCTGCCGTCCACCGTCCGCACGCCAATGCCCGTACCAGACGCCTCCGCGTGCGTAGAGCGAGCCAGCGCCGTAGGGGCGTCGGATGGTCTTCCTCGCCGTAGCCATCACTCATCGTCTCCCTGATTGCGCGCAAACATGGGCCGTCCAAAGTAGCGAGCGCTGCGGCTGCTTCAACGCGATAGCTGTCTTGTTCATCAGGATGCCTCCCCTACTCTGCTTGCCGATCGACAAGCAGCGAGCGCGCTGTACGCGAGGCCGCACCTCGCGCACGCCACGGCCCCCGCATCCGCGCTCGCCACCACTCCTCCAGATCGTCCGCGCTGAACCGCACATAGCGGCCGAGCCGTACATGCGGAATCCGG
>DATHPT010000292.1:0-25114 GCA_035483615.1 Solirubrobacteraceae bacterium
CACAGGCGAGCATCGCGACGACCACCTCGGGGATCATCGGGAGGTAGATGCCAACGACATCGCCCTTGCTCACACCCTGGTCCTTCAGCGCACTGGCAAACCGCTTGACCTCAACCAGCAGCTCCGCGTAGGTGATGTCCCGCTCCTCGCCGTCCTCGCCGCGCCAGTGCAGGGCGACACGCTCGCCCCGCCCGGCGGCGACGTGGCGATCCAGGCAATTGTGGGAAGCGTTGAGCTCTCCACCCACGAACCACTTGTAGAAGGGCGGGTTCGAGTCATCGAGCACCTGGTCCCACGGTCTGAACCAGTCAAGCTCCTCGGCCTGTTTGGCCCACCAGGCCTGCCGGTCGCGAGCCGCCTGCTCGTAGACGGCGGGATCGTTCAGAAGCGCATCCTCCCGAAAATGGGAGGGGGGCTCGAATCGCTCCACATCGAGCATCTGGGCGAGCTCGCTGTCGAGCATGTCTGTATCGGTCGCCATGACCTAGGCCTCCCCTCCTATTCCCATTTGCATTTGACTCTACCGGTCGCCGAGTGGCATCACCGGCATGACCGTGCGTTTGAACGTCGAGTTCGTGACTACCGCAAACGAGGCGTACCAGGCCGCAGCAGCCGTCGCGAGACCCACATAGCCACCCCAGTGCGTGACCGTCGTGTGTGGCCCGACTGCTCCGATCGCCAGGAGAACGAAGGTAGCGGTCAAAAGCACGAACACGAGCAGGACCGCGCCGCTGACGCGCAGGGCGGCGACTGTCATGTAGGCCGTGAAGATCGCCCATGCCCACAGATAGACGCCAACCGCGTGGCCGGCGTTGCCGCCGATGCTCTTCGCATAGAACACCTCCAAGGCCCAGAAGGAGATCCAGAAAGCACCGAACGAGCAGAACGCGACCGCACCGAAGGTGTTGCCGGTCCTGAACTCCCACATGCCCGCCAAGAGCTGCACCACGCCGCCGTAGGCAAGCGCCAATCCGAGTACGACCGGCGTGCCCTTTTCGTCGACCAGGTTTGAGTTGAACATAGAGAGCACAAACGTGGTCATCGCGAATGCGGCAAGACCGAGCGGCGCCGGGTTGGCTGGCGACCAAGAGCTTGCAACAGGGCGCTCGTCCGCAACCGGCGGGCTCACGTCGCGTGCAGGACGAGAATGGATAGAGGCGGCCTCCATGGGCCCTCCCTTCGCGCCGCCACAATGCCTGGGCGGCATTGACGCTTGTCAAAACTATCCGTCGCGGTCGACTATTGGCCGACCGGCGGTTCTCCTTTAGTTATTCCCGCTCGACCGGCGCCCCAATCCTCGCTTGCGGTGGGCCAAGCGAGCGCTCTAACCGCGCTTGCGGCGCTTGCGTCTGGAGCCCGTTGCGGCAGGCGTCGGGGCAGGCGCCAGGTCGGCGGCGGGCTCGTCGCCGTTGGGGGAGCTCTTTGATGATTCCTTTGGACCTCTGCCCTTCGTGTCCTTGCCGGCCGCCGCCCCACCGCTCTCCTGTTCGCGCTTGGCACGAAGATCGGCCTGGCTTGGCCACGGTCGCGCCTCGCCGGCGGCCCAGGCTGGGGGATCTCCGTTCGGATAGCGCTCCATCAACAGGATGCCGGTCGCGACCAGCCAGAATGTGGGGATCAGTTGCAGCGTGGTCGTGCCGAAGAAGGGCAGGAACAGCAGGCCGGAGAGGATGCCCAGCACGCCGAGCCAGCGGGGAAGCAGTCCGACCCGCATCGCCCCCATCATCACCGCGATCATTCCGACGGCCAGCGCGAGCGCAGCCACGAGACCAAGTATTCCGAGCAGGATTCCTCCTGAGCCGGTGGTCAGGAGGGCACGGTCGACAGCCTTGTTTGTGAAGTCGCCGCCAGTCGTGAATTTGTGGGCTTCCACCACGAGGATCACCTCGTGGATGACATTCAGAAGGCCAACTCCGATCCCGCCGATCAGCACCAGCGGGCGCGCCACCGGCCAGACCTTCCCGCGGAAGCGGTTGGCGTCGAGCAGGAACAGCAGCACTAGCGTGAGCGCAGCGACCGAAACCGCCGTGAGCAGGCTGCCGGCGATCAGGCCGAGGGCGTGGTGGTCGATGTACTTGACCTCCGCAGCTCTAGGACTGATAGCCGGATTGGGTTCCCCGCGCAATACCGGTTCGAGGCCCTGCACGACGCCCACGGCCGGCAGTTCTTTGAGCGTCGCGCTCAGGATGATCCCGCTCAGCAGGTACAGCACGCCGCCGGCCACCGCGGGCACGGCGAGGCGGGCACGGCGCTCGGACTCGAAGGCTGTTCGCTGCTTGATCTCTGCGGTGGTGGCCATCGGCACGGCAGTCTATGAGCTGAGACCCGTTGCGGGAGCCTGGCGGTCGCCCTGGGTGTCCTGAAGAGCAGTCGCCAAACCTCGTCTGGCCGCATCCGGGCGGACGGGTGGGCGAAAGGATGGACTGACGAAACTCGGCGTGCCGGACGCTAGGATGGCCAGATGGAGAGTGGAGGCTTTGGCGATCTGTTCGGTGACCCCGAGGAGCTTCAGCGACGGCTTGCCCAGTTCGCCGAGCAGATGCAGGGGCAGCAGGCGCTTGCCTGGGCGGACAACGCGATCAAGCTCGCCGTCGACATGACGGTCGCAGCCGTGAACCGGGTGAACGTCCAGGGCAACGCCGAGGCCCAGGCGGAACAGATCCGCCGTGTGATCGCGCTCGTGTTCCCCGAGGCGGTCACACTCGTGCGCGAGGCGCGCGAGGGACTTCAGTAGCGCGTTCCTCCCCAGCGCTTTCGGATTCGCGCTCCGCTTCGCGCGAGGCGCGCCCTGCGGTGATGACCTCTTTGAAGGAGCGGAAGCGGAAGATGAACACGACGGCCGCGAGACCGACGGTCGCTGTGAACGCCGCTATCGCGATCTGCTGGCCGACCGAGTAGGCGGCGACGACGGCGGTGGGGGCGCTCCTTGCGAACACCTTCACCAGCAGAGCCTGCTGAACACCGGCCCCTCCGGGGGTGAAGGGCACCGCGCCCGCGACCTGACCGCAGCCGAAGACCAGCAGCACGTTCTCGACGGAGCCCCCGACGCGGAAGGCGTCGAGCAGAAACCAGAAGGCCACGAAGCGACATATCCATGCGACCGCTTGCCAGGCAGCGACCTCGCGCAGGTAGCGCCGGCGGTCGGTGAGGATCGTGAGTCCCTGGCGCACTCGAGCCCAGAACGCCTTGACCCGCGCCGACAGCAGCGCGAACGCTGCGAGGCCGACGACGGCGAGCAGCGTGATCAGAAAGAGCGTGAAGCGGAAATGCTCGGCCAGGTAGGAGATGTCGAAGGAGTTCAGTCTGGAGAAGTCGGGGGGCTTTGGGAATACACCCTGGCTGAAGGCGAAGATCAGCACGAACACACCGACGCTCACGTCGAAGACCGCCTCTACGAAGAAGGCCGAGGCGACGGTCGGATAGGAGGAGCCTGGGATCGAGCTGCGGGCCAGGAACAGCTTGATGATGTCTCCGCCGCGTGCGGGCACCACGTTGTTGAAGCCGACCGCCGCGAAATAAGCGCCCCAGATGCGTCGCCACTGGAAGCTGACCGATGGATAGGCAGCCTGCAGGCTGTGAAAGAAGGCGCGGGAGCGTAGCGTCAGGTTGAGCCCGAAGAATGTCAGCCCGAGCACGAGCGCTCCCCAGTGGACGGCCGCCAGGTCGGAGAAGAACTGTCCGGCGGCTTCGACGAACGAGTCGAAGCTGTGCGTGACCGACGTTGAAGCGATCAGCACCTGGCTCGTCTCTGTGAAGGTGGGCGCCACGCCCCAAGCCTACGATGCTCCTCAGGACACGGCGGCGGCAGTACGGGCTCAGCGAAGCGCCGCGAGAACCAACTTGTCGTGCTCGGTCGGCTTGACCTTGCGCAGGATCTCGCTGACGGCTCCAGCAGGGTCGATCACGAACGTGGTGCGCTCGGCGCCGAAGTAGGTGCGTCCATACATCGACTTCTGGACCCACACGCCATAGCGATCGGCGACAGCATGGTCCTCGTCGGCCAGCAGCTTGAAGTTGAGAGCCTGCTTGTCGTGGAAGCGCTTGACCTTCGCCACCGGGTCGGGGGAGACGCCGAGCACAACTGCTCCGACACGCGCATAGTCGACGTTGTGGTCGCGCACCCCACACGCCTGCGTCGTGCATCCGGGGGTGTCGGCCTTCGGATAGAAGTAGACGACCACCGGCTGGCCACGGAGATCCGAGAGCTTGACCAAGCGGCCATCCTGGTCGGGCAGCTCGAAGTCTGGGGCCCGTTGCCCTTGCTCGATCACGCTCGGATCCTAGCCTCCCGGCCAGCAGACAGGAGCCGTGACCGATGCCATCGATCGGTGAGGGATGCCATCGATCGATAACCCAAGGGTAACTTCCATGTCCGACAATCATTGGTAAGGTCAGTTTCGTTCTAACGTTCAGAATCGGGGGTTAAAGTGGCGCTCGGATCACCAGATGTCAATGCGGTCATTGCTCGCAACCTGCAGGTGTTCGACAAGCCCGGCGTCCTCTCCATCAGACCCGGATTCAAGGTGACCAACAACTGGTTGACCAGTAAGCATTCGATCGTTGCCACCGTCCTCCAGAAGGTTCCTTCACCTCCCGAGGGAGAGATGCTGCCGAGCGAAGTCGAGGGGGTGCCCGTCGACGTTCGACAGGCCTCCCCGGAGAAGCGCGAGGAGGTCCAGAATCCAAAGGCCTACTCAGCGAGCCTGCGGCTGACGCCGGACACCGGCTCGGTTCCACATTTCCCCGACGAGCGCACACCTGCCGGAGCGCATCCCACGCGATCCGCCTCAGCCCATGCGCAACTCGCCGCCATCCCGAAGCCGAAACTGGACTACAGCGGCCCCGCCGGCGGGACTCTCCCAACCGTCGAGGCACAGGCCACGATCCACCTGAGCGCCAGCCCCGACAGCGGTTGGCCCGTGCTCGAGGGCTTCCTGAAGCAGACCGGCGAGTCGCTGACGGTCGGGCTGTACGACTTCACCTCCGCCCATATCGAGACGACGCTCACGGCGGCGATGGCCGGCAAGCAGCTGAAGCTGGTATTGGATCATCCGCCGCAGAACGCTACGGCAGATCAGACGGACGCCGACACCGTGGCCTACCTGCGCCAAGCCTTGGGAGACGACTTCGACCAAGCCTGGGCGCTGACCAGGCTAGATCGACAGGCCACAGCATGGATCTACCCGACCTCCTACCACATCAAGGTCGCCGTGCGGGACCGCTCGGCCTTCTGGCTGTCAAGCGGGAACTGGAACAACTCCAACCAGCCCGACATCGATCCGGGCGCCAATGCGGCTGACGCGACCGCGGCTCGACACCGCGATCGAGACTGGCACGTCGTCATCGAGCATCCGCAGCTGGCCGGGATCTTCGAGGACTACATCCTCAACGACCTGTCCGTGGCCAGATCTCACAACGGCCCACCCGAGTCACCCGGCTTGCCCCTGCCGCCACCGACCGGCGGCGCGTCGGAGACCAAGGCCTTTCACGAGTTCTTCCCCTCAGACTCAATCACCGGCACGTTCACGTTCACGCCACTGCTGACCCCCGATCCTGGGGTATATGTGCAAGCCATCAAGGCGATGATCGCGGGCGCCAAGCAAACTCTCTATATGCAGTTCCAGTACATCCAGCTGCCCAAGGCGGGGAGCACCACCTCCCAAGGCTTCCTCGAACTCGTCCAGACAGTCATCGATCGTCAGAACGCCGGCGTCGAGGTAAAGATCATCATGAGCGAGTACGAGAAGGCGGGCTACCTCGAACAGCTTCAGGCCATCGGCCTGAACGTGGTCAACAACGTCAAGATCCAGAACAACGTGCACAACAAGGGAATCATCGTCGATGGCAAGAGGGTGCTCGTCAGCAGCCAGAACTGGTCAACCGACGGCACGCTCTACAACCGAGACGCCGGCATAATTATCGACAGCGAGCCGGCAGCGCTGTACTTCCAGAAGATCTTCCTGCACGACTGGCAATACCTGGCCGAGACGAAGGTCCTGTCTGACTGATCCGCCGGAATATCTGGCCGAGACGAAACCTGTCCGACAGGCCAGGTGGAGCCGATCCACTCCAGAGCGCCCTTCTAGGACGATGGCAGCGTAGCCACGATGATCGGGGTGCTCGTTGGATGGGAGCTGCCGCCGATCGGCTCGGCCGTCACCATCACCTGATGCACGCCTGCAAGGCTGCCGGGTACGTTCACCGACGCATTGCCGCTGTGGTTCACCCCGAACAGCGCGTCGGTCGCCTGCGGCGCGCTGCCTTCACGGGCAAGCCACAGCTGGTAGATCTTGCCGCTCGGAGGCTGGGATACCCCTGAGACGACGAGTTCCGCGTGCCCGCCGACCTGACGCAGGACGGCTTTGGCGCCTGCGGGCAGCGAGCCCAGCTGTGCCGGAGTGACACGCGAGGCAGGTCCTTGAGAGCCGGTGTCCAGCACCACCGCTCCGACCAGCACACCGACCCCCATGGCAACCGCGACCGTGAGCGCCTGCAGACGGCGCGAGCGCCAGCGCGGACGAGCTGACTGGGGACGGTCGGCGCCGGCGCCGGCGGCGTGCAACAGCTCGGCCTCTGAGCGCACGGTGGTCATCACCCGCGAGCGAAGCTCCTGGGAGGCGACCACCCGCGGTACGGCGACCGGCAGCGAATCGACGACCGGCTGCAGGCTCGATACGTCTGCCCTGCACCTGGCGCAACCATCAAGATGCTCACGGTAGCTCTCCGCTTCCTCGTGTCGGAGCGCCCGCAACGCGTAGGCGGCCGCCTGCTCGCGCTGCTCGCACTCCGGGCTCTGGTCGGACCTGCTCATGTGACCGCCTCCGAGGTTGAAAGCCGACTTCGCATCTTCTCCAGGCCAAGACGCATCCGGCCCTTGACAGTCCCTACGGGGAGACCGAGCATCGCGGCGATCTCCGTATGGGTGAAACCACCGAAATAGGCCAGCTCGATCACACGGACCTGCTCAGCGGGCAGTGCGTCCAGAGCGGTGCGGACCTCTTTGGCCTCATCGCGACGGACCACCTCGACCTCGGTTTGCTCGGGCGCCTCCAGGCGCTCGTGGAGGTCGTCGTCGCTGACGTTCCTGGCGGTGCGCAGCGCATCGCGGCGCAGCGAATCGACCGCGCGGTGGTGGGTTATGCCGAGGATCCAATTGCGCACGCTCCCGCGCGAGCGGTCATAGCGCGCACCCCCGCGCCACAACGACAGAAGCGCCTCCTGCACCACATCCTCAGCCAGCGCCCGCCGCCCGATCATGCGGTAGGCAAGCGAAAAGGCAGCATTGACATGGCGCTCCATCACGACCTCGAACGCCGCGGCCTCGTTGTTGCAGACAAGCTCCATCAGATCCTCGTCGGCGAGCTCACGGAGCTTCGAGGGCGAGAGATCGATCTGGCGACTGGATCTGGACATCTATCGAGACCTGGGCTGGTTGAGCTGAGTCATCCTCGGTCTATTCGCAAGAACGGGGTTTGCGGATCAATGACCCGCCCATGTTCAATGACCCGTCCAGGCAGTCTTGCAGCGTCGGCGGGCGAGGTGATTTGGGGAGCCTCCGGCTTTCACTGATCCACCCGGACGACCACGGCGAAGTAACCGAGCAGCCCTTTCGCGTACACCCAAACTTCAAACCGGAGGTAGAAATCTCTCATGATGGGCCTCGACAATCCAATCCACATAGCCTTTCTCCTGATCGTGCTACTGCTCGTATTCGGAGCCAAGCGACTGCCCGAGATGGGCCACTCGCTCGGCACCGGCCTGCGTGGCTTCAAGGACGCGATCGGCGGCGAGAGCACGCCTGCCGCGCCGTTGCGGGCCGTCGAATCCGAGCCCGATCGAGCGCAAGAGAAGGCTTGAGGAAGCAGCCATGGCCGTTGCGGTCGGTAGCGTTGGGTATGAAGAGCGACTGAGCCTGGTCGATCATCTGACCGAGCTGCGCACCCGCCTGATCGTCTCGATCGCGGCGCTCGCGCTGGCCTTCGGCGTCTGTATGTGGCAGAACCACGCGCTGCTCGAGATCATCAACGCCCCGCTCGCCCACCAGACCCAGAAGCAGGTCAGCGCGGGCAAGGGGCCACTGGGGGCTACCTACACGGTCCAGAAGAATGCCCGTGACGTGGCGGGTCAGCTGGCGATCGTGGTCGCCGCGCTCGAGCGTCCTGGCAGCGGTGCCAGCCCCGCTACGAGGGCGTCGCTTGCAGGTGTGACACCACACCTGCGAGGGGACATCGCGCGGCTTTCGGCGCCCCCCAGCGGCGACCGTCCGGTGACGCTCGGGATCGGTGAGCCATTCAACACCACGATCGGCGTGGCGCTGATATTCGCCTTCATCCTTGCGTTGCCGGTGCTGCTCTACGAGCTCTACGGCTTCCTGCTGCCGGCGTTCAGCCCCGAGCAGCGACGGGTCACGACTCCCCTGGTGCTCGCGATACCGGTGCTGTTCACGATCGGTGTGACCTTCGGCTATTTCGTGGTGCTGCCTGCGGCGGTGCGCTTCTTTCAGAACTTCAACAGCGGCCAGTTCAACGTGCTCGTGCAGGCGAGTCAGTATTACCACTTCGTGGCGGTCGTCCTGCTCGCCATGGGCCTGATATTCCAGGTGCCCGTCGCCATCCTGGCGGCCACCCGCGCTGGAATCGTCACACCGACCCAGCTCGCCCACAACCGCCGCTATGCGATCCTCGCGTGCGCTGTGATCGCCGCTTTCATACCGGGTGACGCGGTGACCTTGCTGCTGGAGACCGTCCCGCTCTACCTGCTGTTCGAGGGAAGCGTGCTGCTCGCCAGGATCGCCGAGCGGCGTCAGCGACGATCCTCACTTCAGCAGGCGTGACAGACGCCGGTCCTTGAGCGTGCGCCCTCCTGTCTGACAGTTCGGGCAGTAGGCGATCACATAGTCCTCGAAGTGCACCGCCTGCAGGTCGGTGGCGCAACGCGGGCATGGCTCGCCCTCGTGGCGGTGAACCTTCAGTGGCATCGGCAGCTTGTCGGGAATCGGCAGCTTGACCTCCTGCTCATAGTGCTCGATCGCCTCGCCGAGCGTCTTCACGATCGCCCGTTCGAGCGCATTCGTCTCCTGCTCGTCCAGGTCGCCGGCGCGCTTGAACGGCGAGAGCTTCGCTTCCCACAGGATCTCATCCACCCATGAGCGCCCGATGCCGGCGAGCACGTGCTGGTCGCGCAGCACCGTGTGCAGCGGTCGCGCGGCCACGAGCAGGTCGACAAGCGGCGGCGAGACTGGCCAGGCCTCGGGACCGAGCGTCGCGAGCGAGTCGTCCTGCTCGAGGTCAGCCCGATGCAGCAGCTTTACCCAGGCGGCCTGCTTTGAGCCGAACTCGCGCAGACGCAGCTCGCACTCTCGCGAAGCGCCACCGGAGGGATTCTCCTCAGAAGAACGCCCCTCCCCCTCCCCCTCCCCCCCATTCAAGAGCACCCGCACAAGCAGCCGCGAGGTCCTGTCCCGCGGCCCGGCTCGACGGTCGTACAGCTGCAGGCGCCCGGCGGACATCAGGTGGATCAGCAGCACGAGATCTCCTGAGACCTCGACCAGGAAGTGCTTGCCCCTACGCCCCACCCGCTCGATCCGCTGTCCCTCTAGCGCCGACAGCGGCGGGTCGAACGTCCGCATCGCCTTCACCCCGGGAGCGAGCGCGGACACGATCTCCGCGCCGCGCAACGCCGCGTCGAGCCTGCGTGCGGTTATCTCGACCTCGGGCAGCTCCGGCATCGCCTCATGTTAGGACGGGTGCCCGGAGAGCCAGCTCAGGTAATCCCGATCGGCGGGCCGTTATAGGCCACGCCGGCCGGACTACGCCAGCTCACACGCCAATGCGTGCCCTGCACCGAGGAGCGCAACGTCCAGTAGCCACTGGAGTTGGTCTGCACCAGCTTCAGCTTGCGATAGCTCCTGGACCCCTTCGGCTGGACCAGCACCTGCAGCTTGGTGGCTCCGGTGCTCGGGCGCACGAGCCCCCAAAGCGAGAAGCCGTGCCCCTGCTTTGAGACGACCAGCGGCACCGGAAAGCCGAAGTACAGCGGCTTGCGTGCCCCCGTGACCGTCTCAAGGCCCGTCTGGAAGCCGACGAAGCCGCCGTGCACGCTCGACCCGGGGGGCCCGCCGAGCGGGTCGTCGCGCAGCAGGTACTGTGAGAACGCAGCCACCCGCGAGTTCGACCAGGCGATCTTCTCCGCGAGCGCGTCGTATTCGGCCTGCTTGGACTGCGGGACGCCGAGCAGGCGGTTGGGGAAGCTCTGGATCCCGAACTCGGTCAGGTAGATCGAGATGCGACCCGGAATCGCATGGGCCGCCGCGGCCCTGTCAAGCGCACTCGACAGACGTGAGAGCACGCCAATCGTCACGTTGTCGGCGCCCGGCGGACGATAGGTCGGAGAACCCACCGTGTAGGCGTGATGGGCATAGCCATATGCCGGCAGGGTTCCGCAGGTGCCCGCCTTGCGGTATCTCGAGTTCAGGCAAAGCGTTTCGCGCAGGAACTCAAGCGGCGCGACGTCGTGTTCCACCGCTTTGCTCCCTTCCGTGCGCACGTTCACCCGGTCATAGCCGACCGGCGCCGTTTCTCCCATCAGCACCCTCGGCTTGGGGATGCCCGCGGCCTTCAGGCCTTCATAACCGGCCTGGAACAGGCCGCGATAGATGCGCGGCGAGGCGGGCGTCCCGTTCCTGTTGAACTGTGGAAGCAGGAAGGCCGGGTGGTTGGGCTCGTTCCAGATCGCATACAGCGACACCTCGCTGCCGTAATGGCGCCCCACCGCGGTCATGAATTCCTTGAACTGCCCGTCGTCGGGCCGGGTGACGAGCTTTTTGTCGTTGTGACCGGCGGTGGCCCACTCCGGGACCGGTGAGGTGACCGTCAGCAGCACCTGCCAGTGCAGGCGCTGGGCTTCGGCCAGCAGCCCGTCATAGCCGCCCCAGTTGTAGCTCGCTGGGTTGGTGGCATCGAAGACGGGACGCCTGGTGCTGCTCGCCGCGGGGGCGACCGCGTGCCAGTTGAGCTCCACCCGCAAAGCTTTCACGCCAAGGGACTGCAGCTGGGCCAGCGCCTTGGAGCGAGCCGCCGGGGTGACTTCGACGAGGTCGCGTGGCGCCTCGAAGAACGTGGTCTGCGTATGGGACGCCTCCGCCGGGGTGGTCACGCCGATCGCACCTGCAGCCAGAGCTGCGCACGCGAGGGCCAGGGTCGAGAGAGTCCGGATTCTGGTGTGGCTGGTTCTGGTGTGGCTGGGTATGTGAAGGTTGGGCATTGGGGGCTTAAGACACCTTGAGGCCGAGGATGTTGCGGTCCGAACGGACCGGTTCAGCGGTTTGCGCTCGCTGCACTCCGGGCGGCCGACCAAACGTCGCCGACTGCCCGCCCTCCCCGCAGCGCCGACAGCCTGGCGTTCGGTGTAGCGTGCGAGCCGATGAGTGCAGCGGTCGCTCCAGACGACATTGTTCACAGCCATGCGGACGTCGCCGCCGGCGCGCGCCCACCGCTACTGGTGCTCGAGCCGCTGCAGAGCTTTCTCGACGAGCACAGCCTGGGCACCGGCGAGGTCAGGGCCCAGCCGATCGGGGAGGGCCATTCGAACGTCACCTACCTGATCGAGCGAGACTCCAGCTCAAACCACCCGCAGATGGTGTTGCGCCGTCCCCCCCGTCCCCCGCTGCCACCGAGCGCCCATGACGTGCTGCGCGAGGCACGCCTGCTCGGAGCGCTCGAGCCGACGCCCGCGCGCGTGCCGACAGTGCTCGCGGTGTGCGAGGACGAGGAGTTGATCGGCTGCCCCTTCTATGTGATGGAGCGGGTGCAGGGCGAGGTGATCGTCTCCCAGACCCCCGCCCCGCTCGACAACCCCGAGCAGCGCGCGCGGATCGGCGAGCAGCTGATCGACGCGCTCGTGGAGATCCACGCGGTCGACTGGGCCGCCGCGGGCCTCGAGGGCTTCGGCAAGCCCACCGGCTACCTGGAGCGCCAGCTGCGGCGCTTCGGCGGCCTGTGGGACCTGAACAAGACGCGCGACATTCCAGCCGTGGAGCGCGTCGGCGCATGGCTCTCAGAGCACATGCCCCGCTCCGGCCCGGCCACGATCGTGCACGGCGACTATCGCCTTGGCAACACCATGTTCGCCGCCCAGGCCCCGGCGCAGCTCGTGTCGGTATTCGACTGGGAGATGGCCACAATCGGAGATCCGCTTGCCGACGTGGGCTACCTGTGCATGTTCTGGAGCGAGGCCGGCGACCCCGAAGGCGGCCTGCGCGAGCACCTTGGCCGGGTCACCCGCGCCGAGGGGTTCCCCACGCGTGCCGGGCTGATCGCCCGCTATGAGGAGCGCTCCGGACGCTCGATGAGAGACCTGCGCTGGTACACCACGCTCGCGTTGTGGAAGTCTGTGGTGTTCATGGAGGGCAACTACAAGCGCGCCGTGGCCGGCACCACCGACGATCCCTATTTGAAGCAGTTCGGGGAGGGCGTGCTCGAGCTCGCCCGCCAGGCCGAGGAGGTGGCGCTCGGTGGGTGATCCGGCGAGCACGAGCGTCAACGGCCGCCGGGGCCTGCTGATCGACTGGGGCGGGGTGCTCACCACCAACCTGTTCACCTCCTTCCACGAGTATTGCGTGCGCATGGAGATCGACCCCGCCGAGCTCGGCAAGCGCTTCAGCGCCGACCCGGAGTTCCGCGAGCTGCTGATCTCTCTGGAGAAGGGCACGATGGAGGAGACCGAGTTCGAGCTGAGCTTCGCCGAGCTGCTTGGCGTAGAGCCGGAGGGCCTGATCGACGGGCTGTTCGCCGGCGTGCAACCCGACGTGGCGATGGTGGAGGCCGTGCGGGCGGCGCACCAGGCGGGCATTCGCACAGCGCTCGTCTCCAACTCCTGGGGCGTGCACCGTTACCCACACGACGTCCTGGCCGAGATCTTCGACGGGCTGGTGATCTCGGGCGAGGAGGGCACTCGCAAGCCGGCGAAGCGCATGTACGAACTGGGCGCCGAGCGCGCCGGCGTGGCCGCCGAGCTGTGCGTGTTCGTGGACGACCTGCCGTTCAACCTGACGCCCGCCCAGGAGCTCGGCATGGCCACGGTGCACCACACCAGCTCGCAGACCACGATCCCCGAGCTGGAAGCGCTGCTCGGGGTGCCGTTGGGGGCGAGCACCGCCGCCCCCAACGAACACCTCGGCTGAGGCTCATCGGCTGAGGTCTCTATCCCAGCCGAGCCTCACTTGAAGCCCACCGTGACCATCGCAGAAGAGCGCTGTCCGCCGGTTGACCTGTAGGCGACCGCGAGCCTCACCCGCAGCCGGTTGTGGCGTTTGCGCAGCGACGCCGCGCCGGCCCTGGTGAGCGTGACCTTCAGGGTGATGCGCTTCGCGCCCCCGACCTTGCGCAGGCTTGACCTGACTCCTTTGCCGCTCAGCACGAGCTGACCCGCGGCGGGCACCTGCACCACGATCGTGGCCACGCCACCCTTCACCCGGTGGCTGAGGATCTTGACCTTGGCCAGCTTCCCAGGCGCGACCGACCCCGTGGGAGCCCCGGCGGGCGGGACCGCCACGATCGTCGTCGTGCCGGCACCCGAGCCACCGGGGCCGCCATTTGCGCCGGGGAGTCCGTTCGTGCCGGGAGCTCCGTTCCCGGGAGCTCCGTTCGCACCACCGCCTCCGCCAGCCCCGCCGAGGCCGTTTTCGCCGTTGCCGCCGTTTTGCCCGTTGCCACCGCTTTCGCCGTTACCGCCGTTTTCTCCGGTTTCCCCGCCCTTGAGGGCCTTCGGCAGCAGGGTCACGGCAAGACCGCTCACCCCTTTGACGACACCCAACACGGGCCCTTCGCTGCCGAGCGCCGCCTGCAACGCGGGCGCGGCGGCAGGCAGCGATTCAGAGTCGGCGCCGACCTCTTCGGCGAGCGCTTCAGGCGTCATCCCCACCTGTTCGGCAAGCGCGCCGACAGTGGTGGGCGACAGGCTGGCGCCGCCGAGCAGGCCGTCGAGGATCTGTTCCAGCGATTCCAGTTGCTGCCCGCTGAGCTTGCCCGTGAGGCCATCGAGCAGCTGGCTGAGCTGTTCGGAAGTGAGCGCCCCAGAGGGCCCGCCGCCTGTGAGGTTGTCGAGCAACCCGTTCAGCTGAGTAGGGCTCAGAGCTTCGACGATTTGGTTCGGTTCGAGGCCTGGGAGCAGCGTTTTGAGGAGCGTCCCCAGCACGCCGCCCTGGCTCGACAGGCTGCTCACCAGTTCACCCAGGGTGGCGCCCGAGTCGGAGGCCAGCAGATTCGACACCAAGCCGGTCAGACCGCCGGCGCTGGAGCCCAACCCCGGACTCAATTCGGACAGGAGCTCCCCCAGCCCCGCTTCGCTCAGACCGAGATCGCTGATGGGAACCGAGGAGAGGATCGGATCGAGTTCGCCCGTGGACAGGTTGAGAACCGGGGTGGCGAGGGTCCCCGAGGTCTGCGGCGCCGCGTTCGAGACGTTCGGCGATGCCGAGGATGGCCCCACCGCGGATCGGTCCGCCCATGCCCCGCAAGGCAGCACCGCCAGCGCAACGATGAGCGAAGCGGACGACAACATGGCCGCGCCACAGCACCTGATCCCCGCGCCATCGGCTTGAGGTTGGGATCGAACGAATCGTTTGTGCATAGAGAACGCTCCTTAACTTTGGGTTCGCATGACCGTCAACGGACCGTTTAGCCTCTAAGTTCATTCGCTAAAACTTTTTCGTACAGATGTCCATTCGCTTTAATCGAATAGTTCACCCAAAAACGGGTACACTGATCGCACCAGACATGGCGTACAGAGCAGTCAGTGAGATCGTGCGGCGCTGCGGCGTCACGAAGGTGTGCACGCATAAGGCGCGCACGCACACAGTTCGTCAGTGAGGTCTGTCGGTGAGCCCGCCCCTGGGCTGAGCCCACGCGTCCGCTCGGCCGGCCGCTTCTGAGTCCTGGCGAGCACGAGCTTCTGCGCGCTGGCGACGTTCTGTCGCAGATGGCCCCTCGGGCCCTTCCCCGCTCGGGACGGCGGGGGCTGCGGTTGGCTCAGTCGCGCTTGCCGCGCCCGTACATCAGCTTGAAGAAGCGGGCGATCATGCGCGAGGTCCTGGCCCGGTAGGGGAACATGTGCACTTCGCGCTTCATGGCAAGCCGCGGCGTGATCACGATCGCCTGCTGGG
The DNA here is from genome assembly GCA_035483615.1 of Solirubrobacteraceae bacterium. Taxonomy (GTDB): domain Bacteria; phylum Actinomycetota; class Thermoleophilia; order Solirubrobacterales; family Solirubrobacteraceae; genus Palsa-744. The sequence continues at coordinate 15,161 of DATHPT010000292.1, forward strand.
AGCAATACTTGCGGATGCCCCCGGCGCCGTGCCTCGAGCCGATGCCCGATGCCTTGGCGCCGCCCATCGGCAGCTCGAGCGCGGTGTAGTTGACCATCGCGTCGTTGACGTTGGCCGCGCCCGATTCCAGGCGCCTTGCGACCGCCTCGCCGCGCTCGGTGTCACGCGAGAAAACCGATGCGCCGAGCCCGTAGGGCGACTCGTTGGCCAGGCGCACGGCCTCGTCTGCGTCGGCCACCTTCATGACCGGCAGGGTCGGCCCGAAGGTCTCCTCGGTCATGACCTTCATCGTGTGGTCCACGTCCACGAGCAGCGTCGGCTGGTAGAAGCGTCCGCTGACGTTCTGCACCTGTTTGCCGCCGACCAGCACCCGTGCTCCCTTTGACACCGCGTCCTGCACGTGGTCTGAGATCGTCTCGAGCTGGGGCGGGAAAGTGATCGCACCCACGTCCACCGAGCCGGGGCCGTGGGGGGCGCCGACGCGCAGCGCCCGCATCTTCTCGGTGACCTTGCCGACGAACTCGTCATAGGCGGGCGCCTCGACGTAGACCCGCTCGATCGAGATGCAGGTCTGGCCGGCGTTCTGCATCGAGTAGTACACGGCGATATTCGCCGCCCGCTCCAGGTCGGCGTCGGAGAGCACGATCATCGGGTCCTTGCCGCCGAGCTCCAGCGAGCACGGGATCAGGCGCTTGGCGGCCGCCTCGGCGACCCTGCGACCGGTGGCGGTGGATCCGGTGAACATGATCATGTCCACGTTGTCGGTCAGGGCCGCGCCCGTGGCCCCACGGCCAGTGGCGACCTGGAAGACGCCCTCGGGCACCCCGCACTCGCGCAGCCCTTCGGCCAGCAGCATCGAGGTGAGTGGTGTGACCTCGCTCGGCTTGAGGATCACGCTGTTGCCGGCGGCAAGCGCCGGGATGCAGTCGCCGAAGGAGTTGGTGAGCGGGTAGTTCCATGGTCCGATCACACCGATCAGGCCGAGCGGGCGGTAGCGCAGGATCAGCTTCTTGCCCTTGAGCATGATCTGGGACGATTTGATGCGCTCGTCGCCGAGATAGTTGGGCGCCTGCTTGGCCCAGAAGCCGAACGCGTTGGCGGCATAGGCGATCTCGGCGAACTCGGCGTCCTCGTAGGTCTTGCCGGTCTCCGAGCCGATCGTCTCGATCACCCGCTCGGCGTTGTCGATCAGCCACTTCTGAGCACGCAGCAGCACGCGGGCGCGGCCCTCAAAGCCGAACGCCTCCCACTGCGGCTGGGCGGCGCGTCCGCGCGCCGCGAGCTCGGCGACCGCGGCGGCATCGAGATCGGGGACGTGTGCGACGACCTGGCCGGTGGCTGGATTCTCGACCGGGATGTCCGCGCCGGCACTGCCGTTGACAGCTGCCGCTCCATTGTGTGCGTGAGGTGCTGCGTCCTGCTCGACGGTCGCCATATCGCTGTCTCCCTGCCTCGTTTCGCTCGTAACGAAACAGGCTACACCCCGATTGGCCATCCGGCCAGGCTTTTTAGTCAGACAGCTCGACCGTGGCGATGCCGACCGGCTCGACCGGTTTGTCGCCGCCGTCGGTGGGCACGCCCTCGAGCTTGTCCACGACGTCCATGCCACTCTGAACCTCACCGAAGACGGTGTGTTTGCCGTCGAGCCACGGGCAGGCCTTGGCGGTGACGATGAAGAACTGAGAGCCGTTGGTGTTGGGACCGGCGTTGGCCATCGCCAGGGCGCCGCGCACGATCTTGTGCGAGTTGATCTCGTCCTCGAAGGTGTAGCCCGGGCCGCCTGTGCCCGTGCCCTGGGGGCAACCGCCCTGGATCATGAAGTCGCTGATGATGCGGTGGAAGTTCAGACCGTCGTAGAAGCCCTCGGAGGCGAGCTTGCGGAAGTTGGCGACCGTCTTGGGGGCATCCTCGTCGAACAGCTCGAAGACGATCGTGCCCTCTGTGGTCTGCATTGTTGCGGTGGACATGTGGTCTCCTCTTTGGATGACGGGGGGATCGGCGGCCACGATAGCGGCACTTGTCAAGCGCTTGCTCGGCGCCCCTTGGAGTCCAGGAGAGGGTTGGTGAGGATGCCCTCGCTCGCCGCAACGCTCAGCAGCGGACCGTCAGAGCTTGCGATGCGACCGCCTGCTGGAGCGCTTGCCAGCAGAACCGCATCGGCGAGCGAGATCGGGCAACGGGAACGGTGGTAGTGAGTTGCGCGGATCTCGCCGGCGCGCCAGGCCTGAGTGGGTCCGAGCGGGAGCAGCGTCAGGCTGTCCACCAGCAAGCCCTCGATAACCGGTCGCGTTCGCTCCATCTCCAGCTCATAGCGTCGCTTGAGTCGGTCGATGGCCTCAGCCAGGTTGAGGGTGGTCATCGCCGCTCCGCGCCTCAGGATCCCCTTCACCTCCTCGGCTGCGGGCTCGGCCCCGAGCAGTGCGATCAGCGCCGAGGCATCGATCAGAGTGCTGGCCGGGGACTCGGTGGCCTCAGCGCCGGTGGCCTCAGCGCCGATCGCGCTCTTGGACATCCAGTTCCTCTTCTCGGTCCAGTCGCTTGGCGTCCTCAGAGCCGAGCGCACCGATCTGGGCGGCGAAGGCTCCTGCTGCAGCCTCCACCGGATCGTCTGGCACCGGACGCAACACAACGTGGTCACCGCGATCTTCGGCAAGCACCGTTCTGGTGTGCCATCGCTTGCGGACCGCCGCCGGCACGGAGACCTGGCCTCCGCTGGATATCACAAGACGCTTTGCCATGGCCATTACAAAATACCATGAGATGGAGCCCGCTCCATGGGGGGAGCCCGCCAATGCATGAGATGAGAGCTCGCTTATGCAGGCGAGTGCGGGGATGTCAGGGCGCGAACGCCCGGCCCAGCAGCTCGCGCGCGAGCACCAGCTTGGCGATCTGGGCGGTGCCGTCGCCGATCTCGAGCCCGATCAGGTCGCGGATGCGCTGACCGGCCGGCAACTCCTCGCTGTAGCCGGAGTGCCCGAGCGTGAGCAGCGCCTGATGGGCCGCCTCCACCGCCACCTTCGGCGCCCACCACTTCGCCATGCTCGCCTCGACGCGGTGGGGAAGGCCGGCGTCGCGACGCCACAGCGCCTCGTAGCAGACCCAGCGCGCCGCGCGCAGCAGGGTGGCGGCCTCCGCCAGCGGGAACGCCACGCCCTGGTTGGCGCCGATCGGCTTGCCGAACGCCTCCCGGTTGCGGGCGTACTCGAGCGCTTCCTCCAGACCGGCGCCGGCGCAGGCGATGCACATCAGGCCGATGATGGCTCTGGAGAACTCGAAGCCCTGCATGCAGCGAATGAAGCCTTCGCCCTCCCCGCCGATCAGGCCCTCCGCCGAGACGGGCAACCCGTCGAAGTGAAGCGCCGCCCGCCCGATCGACCTGCTGCCGAGGTCCCGGAAGGCAGAGCGCTGCACGTGGCGCTCGTCGAGCTCCACGTAGAACGCGGAGATGCCCCGCGCTCCGTCCTCGGAGGTGCGGGCGAACACGATCGCTGTGTGGGCGGCCATGCCGAGCGAGATCGAGGTCTTCTCTCCGGTGAGCCGCCAGCCCGCGCCGTCGCGCTCGGCGCGCAGGCTCAGGCGCGCCGCATCGGAGCCGTGCTCGGGCTCGGTGAGGCAGAAGCACGGCAGCTGGGTTCCATCAGCGATCGGGGGAAGCATGTGGGCACGCTGGCGCTCGCTGCCGGCCGCGCCGATCACCTCAGCGGCCAGCAGCGGAATCAGCAGCAGGTAGGCGGCGTTGAAGTCGGCCGCCGCAACCTCCTCGGCGGCGATCCCGGTGGTGACCGCATCCGCCCCCTGGCCGCCATGGCGCTCGTCGATCGCGATCCCGGTGAGCCCGAGCGAGGCCATGTCGGCGAGTGTGCGACCGTCAAGCTCCCCGCGGCGGTCGTCCTCGACGTAGCGCGGGGCCAGCCGGCGGCGCGCGAACTGCCGCACCGCTTCCTGGAACTGTCTCTGCTGCTCGTCGAAGCCGAAGTCCATCGCCGGCGATCGGGGCGCTCAGCTGGAGCGGACGCGTTCGGCGCGCAATGTCTGCCCGCGCACCGCCTCGCCGCCCAGCCCCTCGATCACGCGGTCGGCCTCGCTGGCTGGGACCGACAGGAACGAGAAGCGCTCGAGCACGCTCACGTCGCTCACCGCCTCGCCGTCGAGGCCGGTGGCGGAGGTGACCGCTCCCACGATGTCCGCTACTTGCAGGCCCGCTGCGCGACCGCTGCCGAGCACCAGCTTGACCGATGGCTCGGAGCCATCGCGGCTGATGTGGGGCTTCGAGTGCCGGCGCGGACGCTCCTTGACGGGCGTGGGCGACGCCTCGGCGTCCGGGCTCCAGGCGGCGATCTTGGTGCCGATGTGACGCTCGATCGCCTCCAGCTCGCGCTTCTGACGGGCCTCCACGAACGTGATCGCGCGGCCGGAGCGCCCGACGCGGCCAGTGCGCCCGATGCGGTGCACATAGGTGTCGGGGCTCGTGGGCACGTCGTAGTTGACCACGTGGGTGACGGTCGAGATGTCAAGGCCCCTGGCGGCCACGTCGGTTGCAACCAGGATCGGCACACGCCCCCCCTTGAAGGCGAGCATCACGCCGTCGCGGGAGCCCTGGGACATGTCGCCGTGCAGGGCCCGCGCGTTCATGCCGCCGTCGCGCAGGGTGCGATAGAGCTGGTCGCAGCGAACCTTGGTGCGCACGAACACGATCGCCTGCTCGGGACGCTCGGCGCGCAGCACCTCCACGAGCCGCCCCGCCTTGTCCCGGGTCTCCACGGGAAGCTGGAACTGGGCGACCGTGTCGATCGTGAGCGTGGCGGCCTCCACCCGGACCACCTGCGGTTCGTACATGTAGCTGTCGGCGAGCTTGCGAATCGGAGGTGGCATCGTGGCCGAGAACAGAGCCGTCTGGCGCCCGCTCGGGGTCATCGAGAGGATCTTCTCGACGTCCTCAAGGAACCCGAGGTCAAGCATCTCATCAGCCTCGTCGAGCACCACGAAGCGGCAGTCGTGCAGCACGATCGAGTTGCGTGAGATCAAGTCGAGCACACGCCCGACGGTTCCCACCACGATGTGCCCGCCGGCGCGCAACTGGGCCTGCTGGGTGCGGATCGGGGCGCCCCCGAACACTGCCACCACGTCCACGCCGCTGTGGGCGCCGTAGGTGCGCAGGGCCTGGGTCACCTGAATGCAGAGCTCGCGGGTGGGCGTGAGCACGAGCGCCTGCACCTCGTGCTCGGAAGGATCGATGTACTGCACGATCGGCAACCCGAACGCGGCCGTCTTGCCGGTGCCGGTCTGGGCCTGGCCGATCACGTCCCGGCCTTCGAGCAGCGGCGGGATCGCCTCCTCCTGGATCGGGCTGGGCGACTCGTAGCCGACGTCGCTCAGCGCTTTCAGGGTCTGCTCGGTCAAGCCGAGCTCGGCGAAGGTCTTGGTCATGCGCGAGGGGAGCTTACGTGCTCAGGCTCATCGGACCGCAGGTGGGCGATTTGAAAGTGGATCGGTGGACTTCAGATGGAAGGGTCTAGCAGCAGCTTGCCGGTGGTGCGGCGCTCGCGCAGATCGATGTGGGCTTGGGCGACACTCTGCAGGGGGTAGGTGGCCCCCAGGACCACCTGCAGCTCACCGCGGGCGGCTCGGTCGAACAGGTCCGCAAGAGCGTCGGTGAACATCGAGGGGCGCTCCAGGCAGTGGAACAGGTAAAAGCCGATCACCGAGCGGGAGTGGCGCAGCAGCGATCCGCTGGATACCTGGTTGGGTTCCTGGGAGGCAATTCCGCACACCACCAGGCGGCCGAAGTGGGCGAGGGCGCGGTAGGAGCGCTCGAAGGTCACTCCGCCGGCCATCTCGAAGACGACATCGACCTCGCGCCCGTTGTTGGCCTCGATCAGTCGCTCGGTGAGGCCTTCGGGGTCGGAGTCGATCGCGGTGTCGGCGCCGAGCTCGAGTGCGAGCCGGCGCTTCTCGGGGCTCGAGGCGGTCGCGATCACCCGGCCGGCGCCCAGCGGGCGGCCGAGCTGCACGGCCAGCGAGCCAACCCCGCCGGCAGCGGCGTGCACGACCACGCTCTCGCCCTCGGCGACCCGTCCGGCAGTGCGGTACAGGTGCCAGGCGGTGAGCCCCTGGATCAGTATCGCCAGCGCGGTGGCGTCGTCGAGACCGTCGGGGATCGGGAAGGTGAGCTCGCGCGGAGCGGTCGCATATTCGGCATAGCCGCCCGAGGACAGCAGCGCGACCACCCGCTCGCCGGTGTCCTCGCGCACACCGGCCACCTCCACCCCGGGGATCAGCGGCAGTGTTGCCTTCCTGACATAGGAGTTGGTGCGGGTGTGGGTGTCGGCGAAGTTCAGCCCGGCCCGGCTCACGCGGATCAACGCCTCCTTGGGAGTCGGCTCAGGAATTGGCAGCTCCACGAGCTTCAGCACCTCCGGCCCGCCGAACTCGGTCATCTGGATCGCACGCATCGGGGCTCAGGCTATAGGGTCCGAGCTATGCCAATCACCGTTGTCGGATCGATCGCCTATGACGCCGTGAAGACGCCTTTCGGCGAGCGCGAGCGGATGCTCGGTGGCGCCGCCGTGCATTTCGCACTGGCCGCCTCCTTCTTCGAGGAGGTACGGGTGGTGGGCCCGGTGGGCGATGACTTCGGCGAGCCCGAGCTCGAGGTGATGCGGGCACGCGGAGTGGACGTCTCAGACGTGGAGCGAGTCAGCGGCGGCAAGACGTTCTTCTGGCGCGGCGAGTACGGCTGGGACCTGAACTCGCGTGAGACCCTGGACACGCAGCTCGGCGTGTTCGAGGGCTTCCAGCCGAAGCTGTCGGCCCACTCGCGCGAGAGCGAGGTCCTGTTCCTGGCCAACATTCAGCCCGACCTGCAGAGCGAGGTTCGCAGGCAGGTGCCCGACGCACGCTTCGTGGCGCTCGACTCGATGAACCTGTGGATCGACATCGCCCGCGATCAGCTGTTGGAGGCGATCGCGAGCGTGGACTGCCTGATCCTCAACGACGCCGAGCTGCGCCAGCTGACAGGTAAGCCGAATCTCGTGTCGGCCGCCCGCGAGATCCTGTCGTGGGGCCCGGCAGGCGGATCGAACCCCACCGAGGAGGGCTCTGACGGCGCCCGCCGGGGCCCGAGCGTGATCGTGGCCAAGCAGGGCGAGTACGGCGCGGCGCTCGTCACCCCCGAAGGCTTCTTCGCTTTGCCGGCCTATCCCCTGGAGACCGTGATCGACCCGACCGGCGCGGGCGACACGTTCGCGGGCGGGTTCGTCGGCTACATCGCCGCCCACACCCACGAGCCGCTTTCCGATGAGCTGCTGCGCCGCGCGATGGCCCACGGAACGGCGCTTGCCTCCTTCAACGTGGAACAGTTCGGCACCGAGCGCATTGAGCGGCTGACGGGCCAGGAGATCGGCGCACGCGTGCAGGAGCTGCAGGAGATCACCCAGTTCAGCGGCGCGCCCGCGAAGCTGCGCGTCTGAATGCGCGTCTGAAATACGGAGGGGAGCCGCATTTTGGGGACTCCCCTCCGCTTGGGGCGGATAAGTCTGTCTGTCGAGCCATCCCCAGTGTGGGAGGGACGGGCAGCGGCTCAGACGATGAAGCCTGTGCTCTTGACCGCGGCCAGCACCTTGCTGGCGGTGAATGGCGTGTCGAACGGACCGTCGGGGGCGATCATTTCACCGCTCGGGTCGTTCAAGAGCCCGATCACGCTGGCGTGGCGCGCCTCGATCGTGAGGATCGACAGGGCCGCCTTGACATAGGCGGCGCTCTTGATGTTCAGAGCCTGACCGGAGTAGGCATGCACCCCCGTGTTCTCCAGCACCTGAGCCGTCGACATGAACGTGGCGACGTTCGTGTTGGCGCCTTTGAAGTCGAATTTCGGCATCTTGGCGGCCTTCCCTCCAAGCGCTTTCTTGAGGAATGCCACATGCGCGTTCTCATCCGCGGTGACCACTTTCAGGAACGCGGCGGCCTGAGGGCTGAGGGCGAGGTTGGCGGCGGTCGCGCCGTTGTAGAAGGCCGCCTCAAGGTACTCGAGGGTGAGTGCGTAGTTGAGGATGCCGATGTCTCCCTTGCCGAAGCTCGCCGGAGGGCGGCCATGGCCGCTGCTCGCAAGAGCGCTCGGGGCCAACGTTCCCAGCAACGCCCCGCCGCTCACGGCGACGCCGGCAGTGACCGCGGACTTGCGCAGAAATGACAGTCGGGTATCGCCCTCGTTCAAGCTGTCGACCGCCTCCGCTTGGGTCTCGCGAATGGCTCCGTCAACATCCACCTCGTCAATATTGATCGTGTGCGACATGGTCATCCTTCTCCTTGGGTCATACGTCAGGTCGGATGAGCGGATCGCCGCCGTTGGATGAACTGTGATCCCCAACGTGCCCAACTCAATGTGTGAGATGTATTCGCGCCTGCCCCATTGCCTGGATCACCCGGCGGGCAACGTTCCCGAGCACCCGATCCCAGTAGTAGTAGGCTTCCTAGCAGTGGATGCATGGACCTTCATCTGGTTGATGGTCTTCTTGAAGATCCCGATCGTGGGGCTCTTTCTGATCGTGCGCTGGGCCGTGCGCCAGACGCCGGAGGCGAGCACCGGCGAGGACGGCGGGATCGGTCCGCACCCGGGCCCGCTGCATCCGCATCACCCTCGTAGGCGCCTGCCCCGGGCACCCCGCCGCGGCCCCCATGGAGACGCGCCGCTGACACCGCCGTCGCGTGTGCGCACCGTGGCCGCACGCGGACGGCTCGCACAGCGCTGACACTCGCACAGCGCTGACACTCGCACAGCGCCGGCCGCACAGCACTGATATGCGACGGCACGCGACGACGGCACGCGACGCCTGTCGCGCCCGGGCCTGAAAGAATCCGCCGCACATGAGTTTGCCCGCCCCTTCCTCAGTGCTCTCCGACGGCACGATCCTGCGACTCGTGAGCGACGGGCACATCGGGATCGACCCGTGGGACGAGCGGATGGTGCAGCCTGCGAGCCTCGACCTGCGCCTGGGGGACTCCTTCCGGGTGTTCCACAACCACAAGGTCACCGCGATCGACCTGCGTGATCCGCCGAGGAACCTGACCGAGCAGATCAAGGTCGAGCGGGACGAGCCGTTTGTGATCCATCCCGGGGAGTTCTGCCTGGGGCGCACGCTCGAGCACGTGGAGCTGCCCGATGACATCGTGGCGCGCATCGAGGGCAAGTCGAGCCTCGGCCGGCTCGGCCTGATCGTGCACGCGACCGCCGGCTTCTGTGACCCCGGCTGGAAAGGGACGCTGACGCTCGAGCTCAACAACCTCACGCGGGTGCCGATCAGGCTGTACGCGGGTCTACCGATTGCGCAGCTGTCGTTCATGACGCTCGACGCTCCCGCGCTACGTCCCTATGGCGAGGCGAGCCTCGGCAGCAAATATCAGGGTCAGGTCGAGGCGACGGAGAGTCGCTACGGTGGTGGTAGCGGACAGGAGATGAGATGAGCACTGAGCCACAGACTCGAGATGCAGTTGCGAACGGCGCCAAGGCCACGGACACGCTGACGGTCACCGACAATCGCACCGGAAGGAGCTACGAGCTGCCGATCACCGACAGCACGGTGCGGGCAAGCGATTTGCGCCAGATCAAGGTGCAGGAGAGCGAATTCGGGCTGATGTCCTACGACCCGGCCTACATGAACACGGCTTCCTGCCGCAGCGCGATCACGTTCATCGACGGCGAGCAGGGGATCCTCCAGCACCGGGGCTATTCCATCGAGCAGCTGTGCGAGCAGTCGAGCTACCTGGAGGTCGCCTACCTGCTGATCCACGGTGAGCTGCCAACGCAGAGCCAGCTCGACGAGTGGGTCTATGAGATCACGATCCACACGTTCGTGCACGAGAACGTCAAGGACTTCATGCAGGGCTTTCGCTACGACGCCAACCCTATGGGGATGCTGGTGGCCTCGGTGGGAGCGCTGTCGACCTTCTATCCGGATG
>DATHPT010000293.1:0-9404 GCA_035483615.1 Solirubrobacteraceae bacterium
TCGTTGCCGATCGGCAGCTCGTAGTAGAGCAGCCAGGCGAGCCCGATCAGGACGAAGAAGAGCGCAGTGAAGAAGAACACGCCGGCGACGATCGCGACGATCGCGCCCTTGGCGAGGCGAGTGGCCTTCTCGGTGATCTCCGTCTTGGCGAGCTCGATCTCCTCACGGACGAGCAGGCTCGCGCGTTCGGAGACCTCCGTTATCGCCGCGGCGATCCCCTGCTGGCGCTCACGCTCGCCAGAACCTGCCGGCGGGCGGGTCCCGCCGTTCACTCGGGAGGCTCCTCGTCGAACACACGCCTCCAGAGGTGGGCGGCCGCTCGTTGGGTCATCAGGCTCGCAAGCGCGCCGATCGCAGTCAGCAATCCCGACCACATGACGCGCTTCATCAGCTCGTTCTCCATCCGCGGAAGTGTAGTGGCAGTGCGGACGGCCCCGTAGGCGCCGTGTCTGGGCGTGCCTAGACTGAGGGGATGACCGACGTTCCCGTCCAGGACTTTCCGCTGTTCCCATTGGGGATAGTGGCGCTCCCAACTGAGAGCGTCCCGCTGCACGTGTTCGAGGAGCGCTATCGCACCATGATCCAACAGTGCCTGGACGACAGCCGCGAGTTCGGGATCGTCTGGCTCGCGGAGGACGAGCTCAAGCCGATCGGCTGTGCTTGTGAGATCGAGCGCGTGCTCGAGCGCATGGACGACGGTCGTCTCACGATTCTCGTGCGCGGCACGCGCGTGTTCCGGCTGCTCCAGCGCCAGGACGACCTTCCCTATCCCGCCGGGGTGGTGGAGTTCCTAAGCGAAGGCGACGAGCCGCTGGACGGCGAGGTCGCCCATGACGCCCACGAGCTCTATTCCGAGCTTGTCGAGCAGGCCACCGATCGCACCCTTCCCGAGGATGAGCTGGCGGCGATGAGCGCCTACAGCATGGCCGCCACCGTCGACTTTGGCACGGACGCCAAGCAGGAGCTGCTGGAGCTGCGCTCGGAGAACGCGCGCCTGCGCCTGCTCACGCTGCTGTTCCGAGCAGCCATCAAGCAGATGGAGCTCGTGGAGCGCGCGCAGGTGCGGGCGCACTCCAACGGCAAGGTCCACTTCGGCTGAGAAGCGCTCCCCGCCCTACCCCACCTCCAGGACAGGCGGCCAGGCCAAGCCTGAGAGTCGACCGGCTTAGGCGCCCTGCTGGGGCAGCTGGCACACCCCTTGCGCGACGCTCAGCACGAACCCGGCGAGCTTGCGCATCACGGCCGGCTGGTGGGGCGAGTTGTCGCTGAAGCGCACGCTCCCGTTCTGATCGCGCAGGTAGTAGCTGAGCACCGACCCTGGGGCGGCCGGCAGCGACTCGTGCTTGGAGGCGGGTTCTTCGAGATCTTCCTGTATGTCCCTCGCTTCGATGATCTGGGCATCGCTCAGGTGGTGGGCTCCGGGGTGGGTGGGGTCGGGAGTGCAGTGGACGACGCCTTCTTCGTTGACGAGCACCGTCAGCTTTGCCGCGGGTGCGCTGCCCGTGCGATAGACGATGAACAGATCAGGCGAGAGCACCCCGCCGCAGCCCACCAGCATGGCCAGGCCGCTGACCACGGCGAGCGCCGCGGCGTGTCGGATAACTCGCATCACGCTGCAACTCGCATCACGCTGCCACCGCGACTCCACCGCGCCGCGGATCGCCCGCGCCGACCAGCTCGTCACCGCAGCGCTGAACCGCCTGCACCCCACCGAAGAACAGGTTGGGCTCATGGAAGCGCACCACCTCGCGTTGCTTCATGGAGGAGCCCAGCGGCTCGACGCCGGGCTCGTGGTAGACGATCCCACCCTCGAAGTGCACTCGCGGCGCATCGACTGCCGCGGGAGCGCGCAGGTCGCGATCGACGACCCCCACAATCGTCTGCAGCAGGGCAGAGCGGATGCGGTTCGAGCCGGCGCTGCCGAGCACCAGCTCGACATCTCCGTCGCGCATCACCACCGACGGCGCCATCATGCTCGGCATCCGCCGTCCCGCAGGGTGGCTGTGGAAGCCGAGCGGGCTCAGATCCTCCTCGCCCATCACGTTGTTCAGGTGGATCCCTGTGCCGGGCACCACGACCCCGGAGCCCTCTCCGTTGGTACATGTCACCGAGCACGCACTGCCCTGTGAGTCGAGCACCGAGATGTGGGTGGTCGCACCGAGCCTCGAGGAGAGGAAGCGTTCCAGGAATCCCTCCTCTCCGAGCCCCTGCACGAACGCGGGCGTACGCTCGGACTGGGCCGCTTCCATTGCAAGGATCACGGCCTCGAGCGACGGGGGAGCCGCCTGTTCGTCCAGCAGCGCGAGCGAGTAGGCGAGCAGCGTGCCACCGGCCGAGGGCGGTGGGTTGGTGAGCACATCGCGGTCGCGGTAGCGCATCCTCAGCGGCTCCCGCTCGATCGCCCTGTAGGCGCCAAGCTGCTCAGGACCGATCGAGCCGCCACGTCCTGCGAGCCATGTGCACACCGCCTCGGCGATATCCCCGCTGTAGAAAGGCTTCGCGCCATCTCTGCCAAGCCGCTCGAGCGCGTCCCCCAGCTCCGGGTTTCGCAGTAGCTCGCCCTCGCGCAGCACTCGGCCGTGCGGGGCCCACAGCTGTGCGCACTCGGGCGTGGATTGCAGGAGGTCGGCGAGGATTTCCACGATGTAGGCCTGCCCGGCGTTGAGCAGCACGCCCTCGCGCGCCAGCTTTGCCGCGGGCGCGGCCAGCTCGGCGAGATCGATCGTTCCCCAGCGCGCGGCTGCCTCGCACACGCCTGCGGGCGTGCCATACACCCCACAGGAGGCCGGCCCGATGTAGAACACCTGCATGGCGTCCCCGAACGAGACGTCCACAGCGTCGAGCTCTGCCGCGGTCCCATCCTGGGCGCGCGCGGGCGCCTCGACGAAGAAGTCCAGCAGCGCGGGCTCCTGGCCACCGCCGGCCACCATCATGTACCCGCCCGCCCCGAGCCCAGTGAGCAGCGGCTCGGCCGCAAACGAGGCCAGCATCGCCGCCACGGCCGCGTCGACCGCATTGCCGCCTCCGCGCAGCACCTCCGCCCCGGCCTGCGCCGTCAGCGGGTGCCCCGCCGCCACAACCCCCTTTTCAGCTGTGCTCATAGATGAGCGATAGCACTTATCAGGGCGGGGCGCCTGTCCGATGAACAGAGCCTCTTCTGAGTACCGTCAACCGAGCAGACCAAGAACACAGGCCGCACAGTGTGCTTCTTCGCAGATAAGCGGCCGAGGACGCCGGTATGCGAAGCGTTGACGGCGCTCAGAAGTTGGGTATGAACTCAGGGACGTCCATATCGCTCACGGCAAGGCTGCCGCGGCGTGACTGCCTGGTGTCGCGTGCGGAGGGCGTGGTGCGCTTCACGCGCGGCTCTCCCGCCGGCTCGCGCATCTGCGGGCGTGAGTTGCGTGCGCCGTAGCCGGTGGCCACGACCGTCACCCAAACCTGGTCGTCCAGCTTCTCGTCGACCATCGCTCCGAAGATGATGTTCGCGTCCGGATGCGCCGCCTCGGAGACGGCCTTGGCCGCCTCGTTGACCTCCCACAACGACAGGTCGCGCCCGCCGGTGATCGACAGCAGAATCGAGCGTGCTCCCTCCATCGAGGTTTCGAGCAGTGGCGAGGCGACGGCCTGGGCGGCGGCCTCTGGCGCACGGTTCTCCCCGACGCCCATCCCGATCCCCAGCAGTGCGTTGCCGGCGTCGGACATGATCGTGCGCACGTCGGCGAAGTCGAGGTTGATGAGCCCTGGGAGCGTCACCAGGTCGGAGATGCCCTGGACGCCCTGGCGCAGAACGTCGTCGGCGACGCGGAACGCCTCCACCATCGCTGTCTGCTTGTCGAGCACGGTCAGCAGCCGGTTGTTGGGGACCACGATCAGCGTGTCCACCTCCTCGGCCAGCGCCTCCACCCCACGGTCTGCCTGTTCGGAGCGGCGTGAACCCTCGAAGCCGAACGGCTTGGTGACGATCGCCACGGTCAGGGCGCCGACTTCACGAGCGATCCGCGCCACGATCGGCGCAGCGCCGGTGCCGGTGCCACCACCCGCTCCCGCCGTGATGAAGATCATGTCCGAGCCCTTCAGCAGGGCCTTCACGCGGTCATAGTCGTCCATGGCGGCCTGGCGGCCGACGTTGGCGTCCGAGCCCGATCCAAGGCCGCGCGTCAGCTCCGCGCCGATGTGCAGGGTTATGTCAGCGGTCGACTGCTGCAGCGACTGCAGGTCGGTGTTCACCGCAAGGAACTCCACACCCTCGACCTCCGCCTCGACCATACGGTTGACGGCATTGGTGCCGGCGCCGCCGACACCGACCACGCGAATCACGGGCTGAGCCACCGGCATCGGCGCTCCAAACGGGCGTGGATCTTCGCGGACGCGCACTTCACTTGCGGGTGGCGGCGGCGGGACGGGCGCGCTGGCGATCGGGCTGTCCATCAGGCTCTCGGGAATCTCGGATGAGAAGGCGTGGCGCAAACGCTCCTGCGGGCTGGGGATACGCGCAGCGGGGCGCTCCTCGTCGAGGCTCGGGTGCAGCGAGGGATGCGGGACGCCACTGTCGCGCGGATGGTCGGCCTGGACTGGAGCGGGCTCGACGACCGGCTCGACGGCTGAGGGATTCTGCGGAGCAGCCGCCTGCGGCGCGCTCGCCTCGACGGTCGACTCGGACACACCGGCGGCGCTCGCCGCATCGGGCGGGGACTGCTGTGCTGCACCGGGCTCCTTCTCCAGATCCTCGGTCTTGCGGAAAAGCGCCGCCAAGGGCCCTTCACGCATCGACGCCCGCTTAGGGTTTGCCATGAGCCAGGACCTCCTGTGCCAGCTGGCGGTAGGACTGCGCAGCGACACCATCCGGCTCGTACTTGAGGACCGACATTCCCTTCACAGGAGCCTCGGCGAAGCGCACCGTCTTGCGGATGCGCGAGGCAAACACACGGTCGCCGAAGTTCTCCTCAAGGATCTCGATCGCCTCCTTGGCGTGGATCGTGCGCGAATCGACCAGCGTCGGGAGGATACCCTCGATATCGACGTCCGGATTTAGGTTCTCACGAATCATTGCCAGGGTGTTCTGCAACTGGATGAGCCCACGCATAGACAGGTACTCGCACTGCACGGGCACAATAACCTTGTCGGCGGCGGTAAGAGCGTTGATGGTCAGCAGACCAAGGCTCGGTGGGGTGTCGATGCAGATGAAGTCATAGTCCTCGCGGATCGGCTCGAACGCCTTTTGCAGCGAGCGCTCGCGGCCGATCATGGTGGACATGGCGATCTCGGCGCCTGCCAGATCGATCGAAGCGCAGGCAACGTCGATCTCCCGTTTGCGGATGATCTCCCTGATGGTGGCGCGCTGGGTGAGCACGTCGTACATCGACAGCTCGAGGGTGTCGGGGTCGATGCCCTGGGACATCGTGAGGTTGCCCTGTGGATCCATGTCGACGCACAGGACTCGATGACCCTCCTCCGCAAAGGCGGCGGCCAGGTTGAGTGTCGTCGTTGTCTTGGCCACCCCGCCCTTCTGATTGGCGAACGCGATGACCTTTGCCCGTGTGCTCACGGCAGGCTCCGATGGTCGATTGTGGAAAGCCTTCGGGTGCGGTATTCGCAGAGTGATGAGCGAATCCTGCACGCGCACGGGCACCGTTCCGGCAAGCGTCGACGCCGCCCGGTCCTGAGGCGCCGCGGCGCCTCGTCGGATATGAGCGGCTTCACCCATACGATCTCCCGGTGTCCGCCCGCCACGTCCCACTGGAGAAGCGCCTGAGGGGAAAGCGCGTTTGTGTGTGCGTCGGCGCCGGCGGGGTCGGCAAGACCACCGTCTCGGCCGCGGTGGCGCTCGGGCTGGCGGCCCGCGGGAGCAGGGTCGCGGTCGTGAGCATCGACCCTGCGCGCCGCCTGGCGGGAGCGCTCGGGATCGATGAGCTCTCGGGCGATCCGCGGCGGATCGAACCCGCCACGCTAGCTGCCCATGGAATCGAGTTGCAGGGCGAGCTGTGGGCCATGATGCTCGACTCGAAGGGCACGTTCGACGAGCTCATCAGCCGGCTGGCGCCCGATGGGCGCTCGCGCGAGGAGATCTTCGCGAATCGCATCTACCGCGAGCTCTCCTCGGCGGTGGCGGGCTCACAGGAGTTCACCGCGGTGGCCAAGCTGTACGAGCTGCACCGCAGCGGAGAATGGGACATGATCGTGCTAGACACGCCTCCCTCGCGGGATGCGCTGGACTTCCTCGACGCGCCCGACCGGCTCACACGCTTCCTCGAAGGCCGGGCGCTGAAGGTGCTGCTTGCTCCCGGAGGCGTCACCCGCGGGCTGCTGGGGCGCAGCACGAACCTGATGTTCACAGTGTTCGCCCGCGTCACGGGGGTCAACCTGATCGGCGAGCTGTCTGGCTTCTTCGGCTCGCTCTCCGGCCTACTCGACGGCTTTCGCGAGCGTGCCCGGGGCGTGGAGCAGCTGCTGCGCGATCCTGCCACGAGCTTTCTGATCGTCACCTCTCCCGAGCAGGAGCCCACCGAGGAGGCCGTGTTCCTCCACGCTCAGCTGGCGGCGGCCGAGATGGGGTTCGCCGGTTTGATCGTCAATCGCTTCCACGAGCACGGACTCGATGGTCACGAGCCGGCAGAGGTCGCGCGGCTGCTCTCTCCCGGGCTCGGCACCGCCCTGGCTGGACGTGTGGCCGGCAATCTGGCCGACTTCGATGTGCTCGCCAGGCGTGACCGCGAGAGTGTGGGATCGCTCTCGAAGGAACTGGGCGAACGCGACCCGCTGCTCGTGCCTCACCTAGACGGCGACGTGCAGGACCTCGGCGGCCTCGCCGCTGTCGCCGGACGCCTCTTCGCTTAGATCCTCGCCGGACAGCAACAGCTCATCGGCAAGTGAGGCGAGGTCCGATGGGAGGTGACCGCAGATGACGTCGCGCAGCAGCGCGCGCAGGTGGTTGGAGAGGTCGCGGGCCACCGCGAGCCCGCTCGCGCGCACAGCGGCGGTCCCAGCGATCGCATGGCGCTCCAACGCGATCGCCCTGAGCGTGCGCTCGGCAAGCGCTGAGCGCTGATCCGGCGTGGCGCACAGCGCCGCCAGTCGTCCGGCGAGCAGTCCGTCTGGCGAGCCCTCCGGCTCGAGCTCTGAGGGGGCGCCCAGCAGGACGCGCAGCGCCATCAGGTGGTCGCTGATCCCGTCGTACTCGGAGGTGCGCTCGCATCCCAGCTCGAAGCGGCGCATTGCCCAGGCGAGTGCGCTTGCGTGGGGCGCGCGGCGGGAGATGAGGTTGCAGAAGGCACGCAGCTCGTCCTCCTGCTCGACGCTCACCAGAAGCATCCCGTGGGGACGGCCGCCGCTGCCAAGCGCCAACGTCTCCCACGGAGCGGAGCCGATCCGCGTCCAGGCAAGCGCGCCAAGCGTGATCCGTCCATCGCCGAACAGGCGCAGCGCACGCAGCAGCTCCCTCACGACCTCCGTGCCCTGAGCGATTGCGGCGGGAGGGTCATGGCTCTCGGCGGTGAGCACGACCAGCAGGTGATCCTGCTCGGCGTGGACGCTCGGGTGCAGTGCGGGCTCGGGCGCTCCCTGCAGGGCGTCTGGCTGGGCGATCAGCAGGCCGCGGGTGAGCGCAAGCTCCGGCGAGGAGATCGTCAGCCCGTGGAGCGTCGCGACGAGCGTCACCTCGCCTCCTGCGGCCGCGAGCGCGGACCCGTCAAGACGCTCGAGCACCCGATCAAGGCACTCGGGGCGCAGCTCGAAGTCGGTTTGCTCGCCGAACACCTCCTGCAGGAGCGCGAGCAGGGCGGCGTCGCCGCGTCCGCGCATCCCGCGGCGGGCGCGATCGGAGCCGGTTGAGATCAGATAGCGCTCGAGCCCGTCGAAGCATTCCAGCAATCCGGCCGCGCGCGCGTAGCCGTCGAGATCTCGGAGCTTTGGAAAGCGCTCGGCGACGAACGCGCCGGTCAGTGGGCGATAGCAGTAGAGCGGTGAGGCGCTGCGCCCACGGGCGGAATGGGAGGCGAGCTCGAAGGGGATCTCCTGGCCCGCCAGGAGATCCGCCTGCAGACTCTCTGCGGCCTGTGCAAGGAACTCGGCAAGGGCGGCTTGTAGCTGGAGTGAGCGCACGGTCCGATCACTTCGCCGCGGGCCAGGACGGTCCTGCTCGTGCAGCGAGTGTTGCGCAGCCTCCAGTCCTCACTATGCACGCGAACAAGCCAGCGGGCCAGCCGTGTGTGGTTCCTTGGGAGCCTTCAGGCGACGGCGACGGTGAGCGCCGCTTGGACCGCGTCCTCACAGCCGAGCCAGCGCTCGCCATAGGCCCGCATGTCCTCGACGAGCGGCAACAGCGCCAGGCCCTTCTCGGTCAGTGCATACTCGACACGGGGCGGGACCTCGGGGAAGGTGTGGCGCTCGACGATCCCCTCCTCCTCGAGCGCCCGCAGGCGCAGCGAGAGTGTGCGCGGGCTGATTCCGGCAAGCGAGCGCTCAAGCTCGCAGAAGCGCGAGCGGCCCTCGGCCAGGTCGCGTACGAGCAGCAGCGTCCACTTTCCGCACACCACCTCGGCGGTACGACATACGGGACAAGTCTCGTCAGCGGCCATTTCAACCGTTACTTTACCAAGTGAAGTAGCGGAAACCGGCGTGCAGCGCTGTCAATCGGGGCTCGTGGCGCCCGTTTGACGAGCGCTTCAGCCGACTGTGAGCGGCGTGCCAGGCGCGTCGCCGGAGGGCGTGGCCGCGGCGGGTGCTGCCGGTTGGGGAGGCTCGGCGGACGGCGGTGCGGCGCCACCCTCGCGACGGCTCTGTGCCTGGGCGACGTCCTCCATGGTGGTGCCCACGCGGCCGTCTGCCTGCAGCAACAGCTTGAAGTCGTGCGGGCTGGAGGCCACTTTCAGCGCTTCTTCGGTCGTGACGCGTCCAGCCTTGACATGGTGGAAGAGAGCCTGGTCGAAGGTCTGCATGCCGTAGTAGGCACCCGAGGAGATCGCCTCGCCGAGCTGGCCGGTCTGGTCGGGATCGACGATCATGTCGCGTACGCGACCGGTCATGCGCAGGATCTCGCATACGGCCACGCGGCCGCCATTGGCGCCCGGGACCAGCCGCTGGGAGATGACCCCTCTGATCGTGCCCGCGATCATCGAGCGCGCCTGATTGTGCTGATGGGGCGGGAAGAAGTCGAGCAGGCGGTTGATCGACTCGGGCGCGTCGACCGTGTGGACGGTCGAGAGCACGAGGTGGCCAGTCTCGGCGGCCGACAGCGCTGTGCGCACGGTCTCCTCGTCGCGCATCTCCCCGACGAGGATCACGTCGGGATCCTGGCGCAGGACGCGACGCAAGGCACGCTCGAAGGACTTGGTGTCCATGCCAACTTCGCGCTGGTTGAGCACCGAGCGCTTGTCGCTGTGCACGAACTCGATCGGGTCCTCGAT
>DATHPT010000294.1:0-6921 GCA_035483615.1 Solirubrobacteraceae bacterium
GATGCCGGCCGCCGTCAGCAGGCCCGGGATCACGACGTACACGATCGGGCTGCCGCTGGAGCCGATTCTCGTGAGCAGCAGCATCCCGCCCGTCAGCAGGATCAGTCCGCCGCCGAGCACGGGACGCACGCCGAAGCGACTCACCAGCTTGCCGGTGCGCGATGCGACCAGCATGATCATCAGCGTCATCGGCAGGAAGATCAGACCGGTGTGCAGCGGCGAGAGGCCCAGCACCTGCTGCAGGTACAGCGAGCTCACGAACCACATCGGGAACAGCGACGCGCTGAACAGCAGCACTATGTTGTTGGCGATCCGCAGCGGCTTCGTGAGCTCCTTGAAGGGGATCAGCGGTTCTGAGGCGACGCGCGTCTCGATCACGCCGAACACCGCGAGCAGGGCGATGCCGCCGAGGATCGGGCCGAGCGCGGCAAGCGTGTCCCAGCCGGCCAGGCCCGCTTCCACGACCCCGTACACCAGGATCATCTGGCCGACCGTCAGCGTCAGCGCGCCCGCCAGGTCGAAGCTGCGTCCGGGGGCTCGGCGGCGCTCGCTCACCACCACGTACGCCACGGCTGCGGCAGCGATCCCGATCGGGGGGTTGATCAGCAGCACCCAGCGCCAGGTGAGCTCCTGAGTGATGAGCCCCCCGAACAGCATGCCGGCGGCGCCGCCGAGGCCGTTCATCGCGGCCCAGGCGCCGATCGCGCGGTTCAGCCTCGGTCCTGGTGCGAACGACGAGGTGATGACCGCCAGCGAGCAGGCCGCCATCAGGGCCCCCCCGAGACCCTGCACGGCCCGGGCTGCCACCAGTGTCACGCGATCGTCCGCGACACCGCCGGCCAGCGAGGCGAGCCCGAACAGCAACAGCGCCAACACGAACATGCGACGCTGCCCGAAATGATCGGCCGCGCGCCCGCCTAGCATCAAAAAGCCCGCGAAGGTGATCGCGTACGCGTCGACGATCCACTGCAGTTCGGGCGCCGAGAAGCCAAGGCTCAACTGGATCGAGGGCAGCGCCACGTTGACGATGCTCAGATCGAGGATCACCATGAACTGCGCCACGCAGCAGACGCCCAGCAGCCACGCCTCGCGCGAGCCCAGCTTGCGCGAGGGTGCTTGCGGCTCAGCCTGTGGGGTCGCCGGTGTCACGGTGCTCATGTCAGCCGCCCAAGGGAGGTCGCGGGGGAGACGGGGGACCGAAGATGGCTGTCCCAATGGGAGGCGCAGGACCGAAGATGGCTGTCCCAAGCGGAGGCGCAGGACTGAAGAGGCTGTCCCAAGGGGAGCATGGGACTGAAGAGGCTGTCCCAAGGGGAGCATGGGACTGAAGATGGCCGGCCCAAAGGGGGGATGTGGGACCGAAGATGGCCGGCCCAAGATGCACGGGTGGAGCGCCGCAAGCGACTGGTAGGGTGGGGCCGGTGGGCGCCCCGGAGTGGATGGGCGCCCCGATCTACAAGCGACGATAGGAAGCCGGCCGATGAAACGAACGTCACTGGTCGCCATGCTAACGCTACTGGCCACCTTGGCCGCGACGGTGGCGGTGGCAGGGTGCGGCGGAAAAACAACCAGCAGCAGCTCCACCTCGACGCCGACGAACGGCACCACGAGCGTGGCTCCCCACAAGCACTCCACCAAACCTGCCTACTGAGCATCGTCCTCATCCTGGCCGCGGGGTGGGTGGCAGCGCGGAGGCATACGTGGTGACCGGGACGGGCTTTGAGACGCCGAGCACATGGCCGGCGGAGTCGAGCGCCTGCACCGCCGCGTAGGCGTACTTCCTCGGCAGGATCGTCGAGCTTTCGAAGTCGCTGTCCGGGATCCTCGCCAGCGCCGCCAGCGATTCGGGACGCTTTCCCGCCAGCACCCGCCAGGAGGTGACTTCGGTCGCGCCGTTCCAGCTCATGTGCACGATCGTCTCTTCGCCGGTGTTGCTCAGGTTGGCGAGCACGGCCGGTGGGCTTGACGGGCGTCCGTTCCAGGGGAAGCGGAATGCTCGATAGAAGGACATGTCCAGCGGCAGGTGAGCGTCGAAGAGCAGTGAGCCACCCTGGCCGAACTCGCTGATCGCGGGAACCCCGCCATAGCCCACCAGGGCGTTGCCGTCGGGCAGCGTCTGCATATTGCCCTGGCTGGGGGACAGCAGCGGCGGGCTGGGATGCGTGTAGGCGGAGCTGAGATGCGCCTCGTGGTCCTTGAAATCAAGGGCGATCCGTATCGCGCGCGATTGGCTGTGGATCGGCGGGTTCGAGCCGTCGTCGAAAAGCGTCACTTCTCCATCGGGGAGGATTCTGCCGTCATGCTGCCAGGCGGTCGTGGTGCCTGGCCCCATTCTGAAGGAGCTCTTGAGACCGCCCAGGCGCCAAAGAACGTTGCCGCTGCCCCTTTCGATCTGATAGCCGGCCCACGTGCTGCGCGCCGAGATCAAGATGTTCCCGTCGGGCTGAGGATCGATCGAGTTGATGTGAAACCAGTCCCACGGGATCGGCTTGGTCGGCGTCGAGGTCTCCGACTCCGAGGCGGCCACGTGGTCGAGGCTGTGCCATTCCCAGCGCACCAGTCCGGTCTTCATGTCGATCTCCTGCACCGCGGTGTCGAGGATTACCCCATTACGCACCCCTTCAACAGATGTGAGGTCGCAACGGATCGCGTTGAACGCCGTCGTATAGGAGACGTTGTGAGACTCGATCTGAAAGTCGTGCAGGTCTGCCTGCAGGCCGTTTCCGCCGGGAACCCTGGCGAGCGTCCTGTAGCTGGGGCTCATGACGACGTCTTCGCCCTGACCAAAGCCCAGCGAGAGCACCTTCCCCTGCCAGAAGGTCAGGACGCGCCGCCCTTCGTAGCTCTGCATGCTCAAGTTCTCGGCGGTCCTGCCGTTGGGGAGGCGGTCGAACCACACGAGCCGACCTTGTGGCGTGTAGATCAGCGGCCCGTACTGGCCCGGGCCGGGACCGTTGGTCGTGAAGATGTCGCCCGCCGCCGGATCGCGATCCGGCTCGACGATGCTCAGCACGGGCGCCTGAAGGCCGGGCAGCGTGTCGAAGCTCTGGTAGTCGGCAGGCGCCGCCTGCGGTTTGGGGAACGCCGGGACGTTCGCCGTCGAATAGGGAGTGTCAACGCGAAAGCCAAACGTGACCCGCCTGGCGCTCTCACCTGTTCTACGGTCGATCGCGGCGTGCACCGTCACTCGCTCGCCCGCGTGGAACGGTGTGTCGGGTTGGAAGCTCGCGCCGTCGCCCTGCGAGTAGCCACGGAGCCGGCCAGCGTGGCCGCCGCTGCTCTGGCCCGTGACCGAGACTTCGTGGATCTCCGAGGCCGGTATGCCCAGAAAGCTGATCTGCGTGTAGGGGCTCGCCGTATCGGTTTCCGGCGCCGGCGATACGTCAACCGGCAACCCTGCCAGCTTCGCGCTGTGCTCGAGCGTGGTCGGCAGGCAGGATGGTGAGCTTGCCGTCGTGGTATGCGTGCTCGTCAGGGCGCCCGTGCTCAGCAAGATCGCAACCGCAATCACCGCAACCGCGGCGGTCGTCGCGAGCAGGGTTAGAAGGCGTGCTCTGCTCATGCCGGATGGTGCTTGCGACGGGCCCTAGGCCGTCGCGGCATCACGCGCGCCGGTCTCACCGGCTCGCGAAGCCTGCAGCGCAGCGAGGGCTCCGTCGATGACGCGCCCCAGAAAAGTCTCACGGTCGTTGACGTGGGGCATCGGCTCTGCGGGGACCGGCAGCTCCAGGAACTCACACAGCGGCTCCCAGCCTTCGCTCACGTTCCACACGAGCAGCCGCTCGGGCGGCACATTCGCCTTGACCAGCTCGTTGTGACGCTCGAACCCAGCGATCAGTTGCTCGGGTCGCTCGTGCCCGGCGGCGAACGGCGCCTGGTCGATCCAGAACATGCGCTCGACCAGCTTCAAATAGCGATTCCACTGCGGATCTACCTGGCCACGAGCACTGGAGAGCAGCCGGATCAGCGACTCGCCGTAACACATGTTCCAGATCGTCTCCCTGAAGCTCGGCTCCCACTTCTCAGGGTCGCGCACGCTCAACAGGACCTTCGCATCGGGATAGTGGTCCATCAGCTCGCGCCAGAAGTAGCCGCCAGGCCAATCGACGGTCGCCTGGAAGCCGCCGAACACCTCATCCCAAGGGGCATCCCCGTCCAGCGCACGGTCCCACACGCCCACCTGATCGAGGTCGGCGATCACGTTCACCCAGTGGTAGCAAGGCTCGAGGCCCAGCATCTCAAGCGCCACCTTTTGCGTCAGTGTGCCCGTGCGCGGCATTCCGGCCCCAATCAATCTCATCTACGTCCCTCCAGGCTCATGGCTGTTGTGTTCCCTCAGGCTAATCATGGACGCCTGTCGAAGGGTTTATGAAGAAGCATGTGGATAGGATGAAGAGTCTATGAAGAAGATCCGACGAAGCGCCGCTCTTTGGCGGTTGCCGACGGGTTGCTCACGTATCCTCGCTCTCAGATCCGCCCATCCGCCCTTCCAGCTTCGAACGACTCCAGGGGGTCCGTCTTGAAGGCTATAGAAGCCGACCTCCCCAGCCTCGCCGATCTCTCCTGTCTTGACCAGCAACTCCCGTGGGACGGGACGCGAGTGGACCTTCCGCGCATCAGCGGCCTCGCGCTGGCCGATCCTGAGACATCCTTCACCCAGGATGAGGTGCTTGGCCTGCTCGGCCTTTCCGACGACGAGTTCGCCCAACGCATCTTCAGCCGTTGCGGCGTGCGCCGGCGCCGGCTGACGCTGACAGACGAGTTCCTTGCCACAACCGTTCAGGGCCGCACGCTCGCGATCGAGGAGCAGCTGTTCGGAGACGCTGTGCGGGCGATCGACGAGCTCGGGGTCGATCCAGCCGATATCGGGGTGGTTGTAAGCGCGACTCTCTATTCGCTCGGTGGGCCCACGATCGCGCACCGGCTCGTGGATCACTACGGGATGGACCCATCCACCGACAAGTACCACGTCGTGGGCGTCGGCTGCGCGAGCGCCGTCCCGCTGATGCGGCTCGCCTCGCAGACGCTGCGCGAGCACCCTGGCAAGAAGGGGCTGGTGGTCGCCGCCGAGAGCATGACCGGCATTCTGATGGGCGCCAACGCCGATGATCCGCGCAGCAAGACCGTCGGCTCCTCGATCTTTGGCGACGGTTGCGCAGCCGCTGTGATCGAGTACGGAGACCCGCTTCCCGCTGCGCCGGAGGGCCCGAGGACCGGCCCGACGATCCTCGCCTCGAAGGTGCACCAGATCAGCGGCACGCTCGGAGCGGTGCGGATGCAGCTGGCGGCCGACGACAGCTTTCTGCACCTGATCCGCGAGCTTCCCGACGTGGCCGGCACAGGCCTGCGTGAGCTGGTCGACGAGTTCCTTGCGGGGCAGGGGCTGACTCGCAACGGGATCGACCACTGGCTGGTGCACCCCGGCGGGCGGCGCATCATCGAGAGCGTTCAAGAAGCGCTATCGCTCACGCGCGAGGACGTCGAGGTCAGCTACGAGGTGCTGGCCGAGCACGGCAACGTCGGCACACCCTCGATCTTCTATGTGATGAAGCACGCGATCGAACGCCGCCAGCCGCAAGCGGGTGAGCTTGGACTGATGGTCACGGTCGGCCCCGGCGTTACGGTCGGATTGATGCTCCTGCAGTGGTGAGCGTTTCGGCCGGAAGCGTCTGCAGAAGCTCAAGCACGGAATCCACGGCCACCGGCACGGGCAGCTCGGGGGTCAACTGCAGATCGGGACGCATCGGAGGCTCGTACGGGTCGTCGATGCCGGTGAACCCCTCCAGCTCTCCGGAGAGCGCACGCGCATAGAGACCCTTGGGGTCACGCTCGGCGCACACTCTCACCGGCGTGTCCAGGAAAACTTCGAAGAACGGCAGATTGTCCTGCTGGTGGCGTTCGCGGACCTGCGTGCGCATCTGTTCATAGGGAGACACCAGCGCAACCACCGCCACAGCCCCCGAGTCGGCGAACAGACGCGCCAGCTCACCCACCCGCTGGACGTTGGCTTCACGGTCGGAGCGCTCGAAGCCCAAGTCGCCACAGATGCCGCAGCGCAGGTTGTCCCCGTCGAGCAGGTATGCGCCGCGGCCCTGTCCGACCAGGCGCTCCTCGACCGCTGCGCCGAGCGTCGACTTGCCGGAGGAGGGCAAACCGGTTATCCAGATCGTCGCTCCACGAGCTCGCAGAGCCTGCCAGCGCCGCTCGCGAGAGAGGGTGCCGTCCTGCCATGTCACGTTTGGGCTTGAGTCCATCGGGTGGAGGCTCACCTGCCGGAGTCTTAGGAACCGTTAGGGCGCGGTTAGCGCCTCTAACATAGCGGGCGGGCCGGAAGTTTCGGGCCCTCTGCGTAAGTTACGGCTAAGAGTCTTCGCCGCGATCCCGGTCGTAGGCAACAGCAAAGTGGCTGTGCCATACGTGCCCCGGCGACCTCACAGCCTTCTCGCGCTGCATCGCACGCCGACGATCACGCGCTCGCGCGGTTGCGCCATGTCAGGTGGACTGAGCGAGGTCACGTCGGGAATCACGCGCTCGCGCGTACGCGGTGCGACAGGTCAGGAGGACCGAGCGAGGATGGCGCCGCCATCGTAGAGCTTGACGATCTCGACAGCTCCATCGGGCGCCGCCGTCAGGCACAGGCCGCAGAGCACGCACTCGTCCAGGTTGCGCTCCACCAGTTCGAGCGTCCCGCCATCGGCCTGGGCGAAGATGTCCACGGGGCACGCTTCGGTGAGCTTCGCGGCAAGCGCCGTGTCAGAGGCCGCCTCGTCGCTGACCTCCACCGCGATAAAGATTCCGTCGGCCCTCATGCCCAGGCTCCTTTCAGTCCGATTACCCTCGGCGTGCTCATGCGGGGCTCCCATGCGCGGCGCCTGCTCGCTCGGCGATCTTTGCGCGAATCATCTCCGGGATGTCCTCGAT
>DATHPT010000295.1:0-5601 GCA_035483615.1 Solirubrobacteraceae bacterium
ACGGGACAGTTCTCGATCGCCACGAAGCTGTGCGCCGAGCCGCGCGTGGACCCGGTGCTGACCGTCACGAGCATCTACCTGGAAAAGGGCGTCCCGACACAGGCGATCGCTGGTCCGTTCGACCTCGGCCGCCCGCTGCACTGCCCGGTCTCGAAGACCTTCCCCGGTGGAACACGCCTTGACCCGGCGGAAGTCAGGCCGAAGCCCAGCGCCAGCAAGCACAAGAAAGGCAAAGGCAAAACAAAGCAGGACAAAACCAAGAAGAAATAGAGGCGCAGTTAGGCTGCATATGTATGCAGCAGCAAACGCGCTTGCGGGTCGGACCGCGGCCATCAAGGCTCCGTCCGGCCCGCATCGCGGGCGCTGCGCGACGGGCTCGCAGCCACGGTGGCGCTCTCGGTCTCGCGACGCGAGGACATCGAACGGCTGCGGGCGCTGCGCTCGCTCTCGCAGGACTCGCCGCACCGGCTCTTCTGGGCTGTGGCTCGAGCACCAGCGCAGATGACGACTCGGCGCTTCAGACAGCCCCGCCACAGTGCGCAAGCGCCAAGGCAAGGGCGCTTGGAGAGGTCGCCGAACACATCTACCACGAGCTCGCAGGTGGACGGATCGCACAACCGGCAGTGCAGCGTCTGGCGAGCTCCCCCGCGTTGCTCGCAGCCGTCGAATCCCACAACCAGCCGGCGGCCAGAGCGGCACTGAGACCGCTGCTGCGCAACCAGCTCGTGCGCGTACGCGTCGAGGTCGGAGGGCGCAGCTTCCTCGACTACGGCAGTGTCGCCGCGGTCGCTCCGGTGACCGCTCCCCTCCGGAACGCTGCCGGGCGCACGATCGGCACGGTCCTGGCCTCAGAGCAAGGGGCAGTGGAGTACGCCGCCACCATCCACACCATCACCGCAGCTCAGGTGCTCGTGAGGGCGGGCTCACGCACCCTTGGAGGCTCCGGCGCCTCTGGAGGCTCCGTGCGCCTGGCTCCAGCTCGCCTTCCCAACAACGGTGAGATCTTCTACCGAGGCGCCCGCTACGCGGTCTATTCGTTCCCCGGCGCCGGTTTCCCGGCGCTCAAGCTGCGCACCTTCGTGCTGGCGCGGGTCCCGCCCGCCTCTGCCTGCGCTGTCACCGCCGCCGAAACGGCAGCCGACACGGTGGGAGCAGCAGCGGAGAGGATCTACCGCGACGAGCAGGCAGGCCGCACCACAAGGACGGTGGTACGCGACTTCGAACGCTCCCGCCCCTTCCAGGAAGCCGTCGCGAGCGACAACCGCGACGCCACCGAAGCGGCGATCGTGAGCTTCTTCAAATCCACGCTGCACGTGGTGCGGGTGCGCGCCACATTCGGGAACAGGCTCGTGGCCGACCTCGGCGGACCGCACGTCCTGGCTCCGATCGGCGGGAAGGTGCGCGACGCGCAAGGGCGCCTGGTCGGTCATTTCCTGCTCTCCGTCCAGGACGACCTCGGCTATGTGATCCTCGCGCAGCGCTTCACCGGCGCACAGGCTTTCCTGCGCCAGAGCGGCCGCCAGGTCGCTGCCTACACGAGCCCAGGCCCCCCCAGCATTCCCGACCGCGGCCCAGTGCTCTACAACGGCATCCGCTACCAGGCCTACTCGTTCCCTGCTGAAGCGTTCCCCTCGGGGGCGTTGCGAGTCTCGCTGCTGATACCACCGGTTCCCTGAGCCTGACCAGGGGGACGCCGGCGAATATCGCGAGAACGACCCGCCGCCCTCTGGGCGGCCCCTCCAAACAAAGAGGGCCACAGACAAAAGCGATCCCCGCCGACCCCAGCTCGCCGGGCTAGAGCATGCTGGTTGTCATGCGCTCGATCTCTGCGATCGAGGTCTGACCGGCGCGCACCTTCGCGATCCCGTCATCGCGCATGCGGCGCATCCCCTGGCGCATCGCGGCAGCGGCGATGTCGTCCACTGAGGCGTGGCTCAGCACCAGCGCACGGATCTCCTCCGTCACCGACATCACCTCGTAGATCCCCATCCGTCCGCGATAGCCGGTGACCGAGCAGCGCGTGCAGCCGACCGGCTCGAACGCCTCCGACTCGTACAGCCCGTACTCCGCCAGCAGCGACTCGGGCGCTTTGCTCGGCTGCTTGCAGTGCTGGCAGAGCACCCGCACGAGCCGCTGAGCCACGATGCAGTCGATCGCGGAGGAGATCAGGAACGGCTCGATGCCCATGTCCATCAGGCGCCCGAGCGCGCTGGGCGCGTCGCGTGTGTGCAGCGTGGAGAGCACGAGGTGGCCGGTCAGCGCCGCCTCGATCGCGATGTGGGCGGTTTCGCGGTCGCGGATCTCGCCCACCATGATCACGTCGGGATCGGCGCGCAGCATCGCCCGCAGACCGCCCGCGAACGTCATCCCCGCCTTCGGGGCCACCTGCATCTGCTTGACACCCGCGATCCGCGACTCGACCGGATCCTCGATCGTGAGGATCGAGCGGCTGCCGTCGTTGACCGCGCCAAGCGCCGCATACAGGGTGGTGGACTTGCCGCTGCCGGTCGGGCCCGTGACGAGCACCGCGCCGTTGGGCCTGGCGATCGCGTAGGCGAAGCGATCCTGCTCGGTGCGCTGCATACCCAGCGACTCCAACCCGCGCACCGCAACGCCCTTGTCGAGGATCCGCAGGTAGGCGCCCTCGCCGTACACCAGCGGAAGGGTGGTCACGCGCACGTCCACCCGGCGCCCGCTGACGGTCAGCGCGAAACGCCCGTCCTGGGGGATCCGCCGCTCGGAGATGTCCATCTCGGACATGATCTTCACGCGCGAGATGATGTTCGTGGCCATCGAACGCTTCAGCGTGGAGGTCTGGGAGAGCACGCCGTCGACGCGGAACAGCACCCGCATGTCGCCCTCGGCCGGGTCGATGTGGATATCCGAGGCGCCTTGCTCGATCGCGTCGGCGATGATCGAGTGCACGAGCTTGATCACCGGCGCGTCTTTGTCCGCCTCCTCCATCACGAACTCGGTCTCGCCCTCGTCCTCCTCCTCGACGATCGCTTCCACCGACTGCTCCACCCGCGAAAGGCGCGTGATCAGGATGTTCAGGTCCTCGATCGAGGCCGACGCCGAGCGCACCCGCCGGCCGGTGAGCATCGCGATGTCGTCGACCGTCAGCACGTTCGTGGGATCGGCCATCGCCAGCAGCAACGTGCCGTCCTCCAGGAAGCCCACCGGCACCGCCTGATAGCGCCTGATGGCCTCCATGTCGATCAGGTTCACGGCGCCCATGTCGAGCTCGTAGACCGAAAGATCGATGTAGTCAAGGCCATAGCGCTCGGCCACCACGCGGGCCAGCTGATCGTGGCGCAGGATGCCCTGCTCCACGAGGATCTGCCCGGTCGGCTTGCGCTGGGCACGCGCGAGCTCAACCGCTTCCTCCACCTTCTCGCGGGTAGCGAACCCGAGGTCCACCACCACGTCCCCGATCAACCGCACCGGACGGCCGTCCCCGACGACCTGATTGAGCGGCTGGGACTCCTGGGGCCCGCCGGGCGCAGGCGGCGGCCCACCCTCGACGGGGCGCAGGAACGAAAGCTCGCTCACAGGCGCGCCAGCTGAACCAGGTCGGTCTCCCACGCTTTGAAGATCGGCATCCGGGCGCCCGGACTTGACAGGCCGGCGGTCGACGCTCGGCTTTTCGGCCAGCTAGCGACCCAGACCCTGCTCGAAAGCTCCCTTGACGCCCGCGTCGAGCGCGTTGAGACGCTGCAGGGCAAGCGCCTCGGCGGAGGCAAAGCGCTGTCCGCCCGCCCCCTCAGCACTGTGATGCGCGATCACGCAGTGCTCAAGCGCCAAGCGTCGATCGGGGGCCAGCATGGGAGGGATATGGATGGCGATCAAGCGCAATCCCAACTCGACATGACCCAACATGCGACCCTCCTCGGTGCGGGTGATCTCCGCGCCATAGGCATACTCCCGCGTCTTGCCGAGATCGTGCACGAGCGCGGCGCTCAGCAGCAGGTCGCGATCCAGGCGCGGATGCACCGCACACAGCTCGACCGCCATCGTTGCCACCGCCACGGTGTGCTCCAGGAGCCCCCCGAGGAAAGCATGGTGGGCCGAGGGGCGCGCCGTGCGATTGGGCCCCACGCTGGGCAGCGAGCACGGCGCCCGGCGCAGCTCGGCGCGCAGCTCACGGTCGCCGAGCAGCCGCTCCAACAGGCCTTTCAGACCCGGCTCGTACACCTCGCGGGTCAGATGCTCGAGGAACCCCTCGAGCTCGTCGAGGTCGCGGTGGGAGACCGGCAGGAAGCGCGCCGCCTGCTCCTCGGTGAGCTCCACTCGTGCAACCAGCTCGACCGCGATCTGCAGCTCCTCGCGAAACAGTTCCACGCGTCCCTGCACCCGCACCAGCTCGCCGCGCTCGAAGCGCCCGGCGAGCAGATCGGCGTCGCGGAACGCCCTGCCCGTGATCGTGCCGGACTGGTCGCGCAGCTCGACCGTCAGATAGGGGGCGCCCGAGCGGGCCAGCTGGCGCTCCTTACGCACGCACGCGAACACCGCATCGACGGGGTCGCCCGCGCGCAGGGTGGCGGTCGTCTGGGTGTCGGCGCTCTCGATTGGCGCTGAGCTGGTGGTGGACATGGGGTGTCCATGATGTACGGTGGTTCGGATGCAGCCGCTCATCTGGGATCGCCGCCCCGACGGGTTGAGGGCCCCTGCGATGGTGTGCTCCTTTCAGGGCTGGAACGACGCCGGCGACGCTGCGTCGACCGCGACGGCGTTCCTCGCCCAGGCGCTCGAGGCCCGGCGCTTCGCCCAGATCGACACCGAGGAGTTCTACGACTTCCAGGCCAACCGCCCCCACGTGCAGATCGACGAAACCCAGGCCCGAGTGATCTCCTGGCCCTCGGTGGAAATCTTCGAGGCACGCGCACCCCGGGCGCCGCGCGACCTGGTGATCGTGCAGGGCACCGAGCCGTCGATGCGCTGGCGCTCGTTCAGCTCCCTGATCGTGGATCTCGCCGAAGCGCTCGACGTGCAGCTCGTGGTCACCCTCGGAGGCCTCCTGGCGGACGTTCCCCACTCCCAGCCCGTGGCGATGACGGGCTTCGCCTCAGACCCAGCCATGATCGAGCGGCTTGGGCTGAAATCGAGCCGCTACGAGGGCCCCACCGGGATCGTCGGTGTGCTGCACGCCAAATGCGCAGAAGCCGGTCTGCCCTCGGCGAGCGTGTGGGCCAGCGTCCCCCACTATGTGGCGGCCGCCGCCAGCCCGAAGGCCGCGCTCGCGCTGCTGCGCAAGCTCGAGCTGATGGTCGGCGTCTCGGTGGACGTCTCCGAGCTCGAGCAGGCCGCCAGCGAGTACGAGCACCAGGTCGGCCTGGCGGTGCAGTCCGACCCGGACATCCAGGCTTTCGTCGAGCGCTTGGAGCGCCGCGCCGCCGAGAGCGAGCAGGCCGCCATCAGCCCCCAGGACCTACCCTCCGGAGACCTGCTGGCACGCGAATTCCAGCGCTTCCTGCGCCAGCGCGGGATCGAGAGCTAGCGGACAGCCGCCGCGAGCGGCGTCGCAGAGCCTGTGAGTCTGTGACCGTGGCGGGACAGCGCCAGCCGAGGCGAGAGCTAGCGCGATGCCACGCCGTAGGTGAC
>DATHPT010000296.1:0-2010 GCA_035483615.1 Solirubrobacteraceae bacterium
AGCGCCAGGAAGCGACTTGCTCCTGCCCGCTTCTCCCCCGGTTGGTGGCTACTGCTTCTCTCGATCTTTATGTCGGGAAGGGGGCGTTAGCATCCGTGACTGCCTAGCGCGGCTGCCTAGCGCGGCTGCCCAGTCGCCACCGAGCCCGCTGTCACACGGGATCTCAGAGCGCCGCGTGGGGCTGGAACGAACCGGAGGGTAGCCGTATCGTTACGTCAGGACGTACTCGAGCTGGATACGCGAGGTGATGTTGAGCTTGGTGAAGACCTTGCTCAGGTGGTACTCGGCCGTGCGCGAGCTGATGTAGAGGCGGGCACCGATCTCGGGATTGGACAGCCCCTCACGGGCGAGCTTGGCGACCTGGGCCTCCTGGACCGTCAATTCGCTCTGGCTGCTGGGGCTACCCTTTCGTGCTCTTGTCTCACCGGTCGCCCGCAGCTCTCGCCGGGCGCGCTCGGAGAAGCCTTCCATCCCCATCGCCTCGAGCATGTCGAGGGCTGTGCGCAACTGATCCCGGGCGTTGCCAGGACGGCGCTGGCGGCGCAGCCATTCTCCGTATACGAGGTGGACGCGGGCGAGCTCTGCACGCATCCGGGTACGGCCAAGGTGGTCAATCGACTCCTCGTAGAACTCCTGCGCCTCCCCACCATCGGTCAGCAGCGCTCGCGACCGCGCCTGGAGGCCCAGCGCCCAGTGGCTGGCGGTGGCGGCGGCCATCTCGGCGAGCCGACGATACGCGTCGGTAGCTGCAGCGCTTTGCCCGCTGCGCACGGCGGCCTCTATCAGCTCGGCCAAAGCCCAGTAATGGTAGATCACGTCCAAGGGGCTCTCGATGGCCTGCTGGGCTGCGGCCAGTGCTTCCTGGTAACGGCCGAGGCCGTTGTTGAGCACTGCGCTAGCCCATTTGGCCACCGTTAGGCGATTTCCTTCTCGGCGGCGTAGCGCTTCGGTCACGTTCGCTTCGAGGAGGGGGGACGCCTCGGCTTCGTGGCCTCGAAACCCTGCGAGGATCATCGCGCCGGCGGCCTGGAAGTCGATCCCCGTGGCATCGGTTGCCGCTCGCACCTCCTCGACCAGCGATGCCGCGCCGGAGAGGTCGCCGGCAAAGAGGAGGATGAGTGCGCGGATGTTGAGCGCGATTGGAAGGTCACTGAGCGCCCCCGCCTCACGACAGAACCTGGCCCACCGTTCGGAGATCACCTCGCAGGCATCGTCATCCCACAAATGAAGGGACACCAGGAGTGCCAACGGAATCCCGCGCAGCTCCTGCCCGGTTGGCATGTCGTCGCGGAAAGCGCTCAGCGCACTGCGCAAGATCGGCAAGCTCGCGGTGTACCCCTGAACGTATCGCGCCGCCAGGCCATCGAGTAGGAGGTCGAACACAGTAGCTGTGGGCCCTGAGGCGGCACTGACCTCACGCGCCACATCCAGAACGGAACCTCCTGGAGCGGCAAACCGGCCGGCGAAGCTGGCGGCTGTCATCGCGTCCCAGTAGGTCGCCCGGGCAAGGTCCGGAGCGATCGGCTCGAGCCGCTTGGCGGCGTCCAGGAGCAGTGGCGGCGCATCGCTACCACGCCTCGTGACGTACGCCACTTGGGCTCGCACCAAGTCGGCGCGGGCGCGCTCGAACTCGCCGAGCGGCGGCCCGGCTTCGGCCATGGCGAGCAGCTCGAGCCCTGCGTCCAAGGCACCCGCCTGGACCTTGGCCTGCGCCGCGGCCAGCGCCCGCGCCGTCCGTGCTGCCGGATCGGGTGTCAGCACCGCCGCGCGCTCCAGGCACGCCGACGCGGCAGCGAACCCACCCCGTGCCTGCGCCCGGTCGGCGGAACGCTCGAGCTCAGCGGCGACGTTCTCGTCGGGACTGGGGGTGGCCTGGGCGCGGTGCCACGCGCGGCGGTCGGGATCGAGCACCGGATCGGTGACCTTTGCCAGCGCCCGGTGCGCCTCCTGTCGTTCTTGCGCTGAGGCCCAGTGATAGACCGCCGAGCGTACCAGCGGGTGGCGGAAGCG
>DATHPT010000297.1:0-8684 GCA_035483615.1 Solirubrobacteraceae bacterium
AAGCGTCGACTTGCCCGACCCCGACACGCCGGTCACACATGTGAGCGTTCCGAGCGGAATGTGCACGTCGATGTCGCGCAGATTGTGCTGGCTGGCTCCGAGGATCTCCACGTATCCGACCGGGGTGCGACGCACCTGCGGAACCTCGATCACCCTCGTGCCCGCCAGGAACTGCCCTGTCAGCGACCGCTTCACCCGTTGCACCTGTGCCGCCGTTCCCTGAGCCACGATCCAACCGCCGTGCTCGCCCGCGCCCGGACCGAGATCGACGAGATGGTCGGCAAAGCGCATCGTCTGCTCGTCGTGCTCCACCACGATCACCGTGTTGCCGAGATCGCGCAGCCGCTCGAGCGTCGCGATCAGCTTCTCGTTGTCTCGCTGGTGCAGTCCGATCGAGGGCTCGTCGAGGATGTACAGAACGCCCACGAGCGACGAGCCGATCTGGGTCGCGAGCCGGATTCGTTGCGCCTCACCGCCCGACAGCGTCGACGCTGCACGGTCCATCGACAGGTAGCCGATGCCAACGTTCTCCAAGAACCGCAGGCGCTCGGAGATCTCGCGCAGGATCAGCCTGGCCACATGACGGTCGGTCTCTGAGAGCTCAACCTCCTCCAGCCACTCCAGCGCCCTGCGCGCCGACAGCGCGCAGAAATCCTCGATGCGCGTACCTGCCACCAGCACGGCCCTCGACTCCGGGCGCAATCGAGCGCCACCGCACTCGGGGCACGCCCGCAACGACATGAACTCCTCGATCTTCTCCCGCGTCCACTCCGAGTCGGTCTCCTTGTGGCGGCGCTGCAGGTTCGCCAGCACTCCCTCGAAGCGCGTCCCGTACGAGCGGCTGCGCCCGAAGCGGTTGCGGTAGGTGATCTGCAACGGCTCGCCGTTCGTGCCCGTCAGGAACAGGTCGCGGTGCTCCTGCGGCAGCTCCTCCCACGGCGCGCCCAGGTCGACCTTGTAGCGCTTGGCAATCGCCTCGGTCACCTGCTCGTAGTAGTTCGACGCGCTGCTGCTCCACGGCGCGATCGCACCCTCACCGACCGACAGACCCGGATCGGGCACCACCAGATCAGGGTCGATCACCATCTGCGATCCAAGACCGGTACAGCGCTCGCACGCACCGTGAGGAGAGTTGAAGGAGAAGATCCGTGGCTCCAGCTCCACCAGCGATGGCCCGTGCTCCGGGCACGCGAACTTCTCGGAGAACGTGAAGACAGTGCCCGGTGATGGCTTCTCGCCCGGAACGATCTGCGAGGAGGGCGCTCTCACCCCCAGGGCACCCGACGAATGCGAACGAGTGGACGAGTCATCCAGAACGCCACCCCCATCCCCATCATTGTTGGAGGCATCCTTCCCAACTATCTCGATCTCGACGAGACCGTCGGCCAGGCCCACCGCCGTCTCGATCGAGTCGGCCAGCCGCTTGCGGATGTCGTGGCGCATCACCAGGCGATCCACCACGACTGAGACGTCATGCTTGTAGCGCTTGTCGAGCACGATCGATTCCTCGAGCATCCTGATGCGCCCGTCGATCTTCACGCGCGCGAAGCCGTCCGCGCGCAACTCCTCCAACAGCTTGCCGTACTCGCCCTTGCGCCCCCGCACCACCGGCGCCAGCACCATGAAGCGCGTGCCCTCCGCCAGCTCCATCGTCTGATCGATGATCTGCTCGGCCGACTGGCCGGCGATCGGCCGGCCACAGATCGGACAGTGGGGCTTGCCGACCCGTGCCCATAGCAGGCGCAGGTAATCGTAGATCTCGGTCACCGTGCCGACGGTCGAGCGTGGGTTGCGCGAGGTGGTCTTCTGGTCGATCGAGATCGCCGGCGAGAGGCCCTCGATCGAGTCCACGTCGGGCTTGTCCATCTGGCCCAGGAACTGCCTCGCATAAGCGGACAGTGACTCCACATAGCGACGCTGCCCCTCGGCGTAGATCGTGTCGAACGCAAGGCTCGACTTGCCCGATCCGGACAGACCCGTGATCACCACGAGCGCGTCGCGGGGCAGCTCCAGTGAGATGTCCTTCAGGTTGTGCTCGCGCGCCCCGGAGACGACGATCTTGTTGCTTGAGGCCATGTGCGCAGCCATTGTAGAAGAGCGAACAGATGTTCGTATATTCTGCGCGGGCTCCGACAGGTCGCGATATCGAGGAACTGTATGCTGGGCACCATGGACAACCCAGGGATCCCGATCTCCTATCAGGTGCTCGAGGCCGGTACGCGCGTGTGCAGCAGCGACGGGGAGGTCCTCGGTGAGGTCGCCCACGTGCTCAGCGTGCCCGAGGAGGACGTCTTTGACGGGATAGTGATCGCAGTGCACAATGGCCCGGACGGACACCGCTTCGCCGACGCCAACGACATCGACGCCATCCATGAGCGGGAGGTCACGCTCAAGCTCGACGCCTCCGCTTGCAGCGATCTGCCGACTCCAAGCGCCAACCCCGCGGTCATGCACGACGATCCCGCGGCTTCCGCTTCCGGCCTCTCAGACAAGCTGCGTCGCGCCTGGGATCGCATCTCTGGCAACTACTGATTCAAAGCCGAACCAGTCGAGCCAGTTCTCCGTGTGCACGATGAAGCGTGAGCACACTCTCACGAGCCAGTTCTCCGTGTGCACAATGACAACGTGAGCACACTCTCATGCCGGCCTGCTTTGCCATCTACCCTTCCTTTGCCATCTACCCTTCGATAGCCGCGTAGACCTCGTCGAGCAAGCTCTCACGGTCGGGGACGTCGAAGTTCTCCGCGAGATAGCGCTCGGTGTCATCGCGCGAGTCGCCGTTGAGCGCCATGTTGAGCGCCACCAGACGTGCTCCGTCGAGGTCCCCCGAAGCCGGCGGCGCCGGCTCGCCGCCGAGGTCCTCCATGAACAGCGGCTCCTCTTCGAACGCCGTCTCGCTTGGCTGTGCCTGCAGCTGGGACTCACCGTAAACCACGGCGCCGGGCTCTGGATAGGCCTCGACAGGCATCTCGACGGCAGGCGGCGCTGTAGCCGAGGCGTGCGCGGCACCATTGTGGATCGATGTGGGATCGCCCTCCGCTCGCTCGCCTGTCCGCCCTGCCGCAGCGTCGTACAGGGCGCCCATCTCCGCCTCAACCGCCGCCAGGTCACCTGCGAGACGGCTCGTGCCGGTACGCAGGCTGTCAGCCAGCGTGCGCGTCTCGGCATCCATCGAGCCGACTCGAGCCAGCAGCGCCTCGGTCGCCCTCGACACCGCTGCCACGTGCTCCTGGGCGCGCGCCACCGCTTCCTCGCGCGTGCGCTTTGCGTCCGCGTTGGCCGCGTCCCTCACGCGCTGTGCGTCCTGGGCCGCCTCTCGCTCGATCGTCTCGGCCGTTGCCTGAGCCGCCTCGAGAATCCCCTGCACCTGGGTGCCGGCCGTCGAGGCAAGCGATTCACGACCAGAGTTGCTCGCCTCGCGCTGCAGCTGCTCGACGTCGGCCGCCAACCCGCGCAGGTGGGTGTCCACGCTCGCCGGGTCATATCCGCGACGCACGATCGGAAAGTCGCGTCTCTCGATCCCCTGACGGTCCAGTTCCACAGCGCTCATCCTATGCGACATCGCCCGCCGGGGCCTCGCTTGCCTGGACGTCCCTCAGCTCTCGCCGCAGCTCCCTGATCTCGTCCCGTAGCTGAGCGGCGTACTCGAAACGGAGATCGTCCGCAGCGGCGATCATCTCCTCCTCGAGCTCCACCACCATCCGCTCCAGCTCGTGTTGAGGCATCTCTTTCGCCTTCTCCCGCGTCGCGTTCTTGCGCCGTCTGCCTTTCGGGACCTTCGACTCGGCCTGCAGGAACTCGGCGATGTCGGATATCCCCTTCACAATCGTCGCCGCTGTGATCCCGTGCTCCTCGTTGTAGGCGAGCTGGATCTCCCGCCGGCGAGAGGTCTCCTCGATCGCCGCTCGCATCGCCTTGGTCTCTTTGTCGGCGTACATCAGCACCGTGCCCTTCACATTGCGGGCCGCCCTGCCGATCGTCTGGATCAGCGAGGTCTCACCGCGCAGGAAACCCTCCTTGTCCGCGTCGAGGATCGCCACCAGCGACACCTCTGGAAGATCGAGTCCCTCGCGCAGCAGGTTCACTCCCACGAGCACGTCGTACTCGCCGAGGCGCAGGTCCCTGATGATCTGGATGCGCTCGAGCGTGTCGATCTCTGAGTGCAGATATCGCACCTTGAAGCCCATCTCGATCAGGTACTGCGACAGGTCCTCGCTCATCTTCTTCGTGAGCGTCGTGACCAACACCCGCTCGTCAAGGTCCACCCGCTTGCGGATTTCGTTCATCAGATCGTCGATCTGGTTGTGCGTCTCGCGCACGTCTATCTCGGGATCGACGATCCCGGTCGGCCTGACGATCTGCTCGACGATCCGTCCTGAGCGAGTGCGCTCGTACTCGCCTGGCGTCGCCGACACGAACACGAGCTGCGGCGTGATCGACAGATACTCCTCGAAGGTCTGCGGCCGGTTGTCCATCGCGCTCGGCAGCCTGAAGCC
Source organism: Solirubrobacteraceae bacterium (assembly GCA_035483615.1). Taxonomy (GTDB): domain Bacteria; phylum Actinomycetota; class Thermoleophilia; order Solirubrobacterales; family Solirubrobacteraceae; genus Palsa-744. Next base: position 4,497 of record DATHPT010000297.1, read on the forward strand.
GTAGTCCACAAGCGTGCGCTTGCGCGAGCGATCGCCCTCGAACATGCCGCCGATCTGGGGCACCGTCTGGTGGGACTCGTCGATGAAGCACACGAAGTCCTTCGGGAAATAGTCGATCAGGCAGTAAGGCCGCTCACCGGGCTTGCGTCCGTCGAGTATCCGTGAGTAGTTCTCAATCCCCGAGCAGAAGCCCATCTCGCGCAACATCTCCATGTCGTACTGCGTGCGCTGGCGCAGCCTGTGGGACTCGAGCTGCTTTCCGTCCGCCTCGAGCTGCTCACAGCGCTCGTTCAGCTCCCTGCCGATCTCAGCGACCGCGGCATCGATCGAGCCCTCCTTGACGTTGTAGTGGGTGGCGGGCCAGATCGCCACGTGCTCGAGGTCATCGGCGATCAGCTCCCCAGTGAGCGGGTCGAAGTGCTGCAGGCGCTCCACCTCGTCGCCGAACAGCGTCGCCCTGAACGCCGTCTCAGCGTAGGCGGGGAACACCTCCAGCGTCTCCCCCTTCACTCTGAACGTGCCACGCGCCAGAACGGTGTCATTGCGGGTGTACTGAATCGACACCAGCTTTCGCAGCAGCTTCTCGCGATCGATCTCCTCGCCACGACGCAATATCTGCATGTTCATCTCGTACGTCTCCGGCGAGCCCAAGCCATAGATGCACGACACCGACGCCACCACGATCACGTCGCGACGGGCGAACACCGCGGCGGTGGCCGCGTGGCGCAAGCGGTCCACCTCCTGGTTGATCGCCGAGTCCTTCTCGATGTACAAGTCCCTGCTGGGCACGTACGCCTCGGGCTGGTAGTAGTCGTAGTAGGACACGAAGTACTCCACCGCGTTCTCCGGGAAGAACGTGCGGAACTCGTTGCACAGCTGTGCCGCAAGCGTCTTGTTGTGGGCAATCACGAGCGCCGGCTTCTGCACCTCCTGGATCACCCCCGCCATCGTCATCGTCTTACCGGTGCCCGTCGCCCCCAGCAACGTCTGGAAGCGCTCACCGGCCTCCACGCCCTCCGCGAGCGCCGTGATCGCCTGCGGCTGATCGGCCGTCGGGGTGAACACGGGGTCGAGCTTGAACGGTGGCATTGCCCCCCTACGTTAGCCCGAGCTGGTGCGGGTACATGGCGCGATATTCGGCCTGGGCTCGCATCACCCGACGCACATACGCCTGGGTCTCGGGGAACGGGATCTCGGCGATCCTCAGCGTGCCGCCTTCGCTGCGTGCCTTCGCCACCCATTCATCGACATTGGCCAGCCCCCCGTTGTAGGCCGCGACGGCAAGCATCTCGTTGCCTTCGTAATGGGCGAGCAGATAGCGCAGGTACCAGCTTCCGTAAGCCACGTTGATCCTTGGCGTGGCCAGGTCGCTCGTCGTGAAGCGCACTCCCCCGGAGCGGTTCGCTATGAAGTCCGCCGTGGCCGGCAGGATCTGCATCAGCCCAAGCGCGCCAGCCGAGGAGGTGCGTGGATCGAACTTCGTCTCGGCATAGATCACGCCGGCGATCAGCGCGGGGTCCAGGTGCTTCTCTGCCGCCTGTTCACGGATCACGGCCGCATCGCTCAGCGGCAGTCCACCATTGCCGGGCGCCAGCTGGATGCGAGAGACGACCGCCACCAGCAGCGCTGCAAAGAGGACGAGCGCGATGATCCCACCAAGCAGGCGCCGCATGGCGCTCGCGAACGGACCCCGTACGCTGCGCGGGCGTCGACTCGACCTGTAGGCGGTGCGCCCGCTGCGACCGCGAGCGGCTGCAGAAGACCGTTGCACACTCATCCCGACAGCTTGCCAAGAACGGCGGTCAACTCGCGGCGCAAGTCTCCCAAGGTCCCGTCGTTGTGCACCACGAACGTCGCACGTCCGGCCTTCTCCTCCTGGGAGAGCTGGCGCGCCACACGCTCCTCGAGCAGCGCATGACCGCGCCCGGCGGCGCGCTCGGAGCGTGTCTGCTCCCCCGCGATCACCGCGATCGTCGCGTCGAAGCCCCCCTCCATACCCGCCTCGAACAGCAACGGCACCTCCACCACGGCCGCCCTCGGCGGCGGGCGCAGCGCACGCACGTGCTCGAGCCAACCAGCTATGCGCGTACCCACCAGTGGCCACAACAGCCCCTCCAGCCAACGGCGGTCCTCGTCACCGCCCGCGAACGCCCTGCTGGCCACCTCCGCCCTGTCGACCACCCCGTCAGGTGCGACCTCCGGTCCCCAGCGCTCGAGAACGGCGTCCCTCACCTGCCTGTCCCGGTAGAGCTCATGGACGACCGCGTCGGTGGAGAGCACCTGTGCGCCAAGTCCCTCCAGAGCCTCGAGAGCGGTCGACTTCCCCGCTCCCATCCCACCTGTCAATCCGACGAACGGCACCACCGGCTGCACCGGTCCGCGCCCGTCAGTCTTGGGCTTGCTCGGCAGCCGGCGGCTCGGCGGCGGACTGCTCCGCCTCCTGCCCAGGCTCCACGGCGACCGACGCCTCGTCGGCTGCGGCCTCAGCGGCAGGTGTCTCAGCCGCAGGTGTCTCAGCGGAAGACTCCTCGGGAGGAGGCTCCTCAGACGGAGACTCCTCGGCAGCAGCCTCTCCGGCACTCACCTGCTCCACCGGGGGCTGATCGACTGCGATCTCTGCAAGTGGCTGCTCGACAGGCACCTCCTCGGAGGAGGACTCCTGCTGTGCCACCGGCTCCTCGGAGGCAAGCTGCTCAACCGCCACCGGCTGCTGTTCGTCGACCTCAGCCGCGGGCGCCTCGGTGGTGACCTCCGCAGAGGCATCGAGAACCTGCTCCTCGCCTGCCGTTTGCTCGGCCGGGACGGCCTGCTCAGCCGGCTCGGCGGCGGCCGGGGAATCCTGGCGAGGCAGCGGCAGGATCTGGTCCTCGACACGCTTGGCCGACAGCGACAGCCGCCGGCGCTCGGAGTCGATCTCGAGGATCTTCACGCGGATCTCATCGCCGGGATGGACTATCTCGCGCGGGCTCTCCACATGGTGACCGGCGAGCTCTGAGATGTGCACAAGCCCCTCGACACCATCCAGAACCTCTACGAACGCACCAAAGGTGACGACCTTCGTGACCTTGCCCGCCAACTCGTCGTTGACGTTGTAGGTGTCCACGATCCGCTGCCAAGGATCTTCCTGGGTCTGCTTGAGGCCGAGCGAGATGCGCTGACGGTCGCGGTCGATGTCGAGCACCTTCACCTGCACGGTGTCGCCGATGCCCAGGATCTCGCTGGGGTGGTTGACATGCGACCAGGACAGCTCGGAGATGTGGATCAGGCCGTCGATCCCGTCGAGGTCCACGAAGGCGCCGAAATCCACGATGTTGGAGATCTGACCCTCCACCACGAGCCCGGGCTGAAGGCGGTCGAGAATCTGCTGGCGGACCTCCTTGCGCTCCTCCTCGAGCACCGCGCGACGCGAGAGCACGACGTTGTTGCGCGAGCGGTTGAGCTCGATCACCTTCGTCTCGATCTGCGTGCCCAGGTACTCGTCCAGGTTCGGCACACGGCGGATGTCGACAAGCGAGGCGGGCAGGAAGCCGCGCACCCCGAGATCGATGATCAGACCGCCCTTCACAACCTCGATGACCGAGCCCATCACCGGCTCGCCCGACTCGGCGGCTGCCTCAATGCGGCGCCATGCCTTCTCGAAGCGCGCGCGCTTCTTGGACATGATCAGACGCCCGTCCTGGTCCTCCTTGGTGAGGACCATCGCGTCGACCTCCTCGCCGAGCGACACCTCCTCACGGGGGTCCACAGACTTGCGGATCGACAGCTCGTTCGCGGGGATGACCCCCTCGGACTTGTAGCCGATGTCGACGAGAACCTCGTCCTTGTCGATCCGAACGACATTGCCCGTCACGACCTCGCCCTCCTCGAAGGGCTGCATCGTGGCGTCGTAGTTGGGGACTATCTGCCCGTCGATTTCAAGCAGCAGTCCGTTTGACCCCTCGACCACCAGGGCCTGGGGATTCTCTATAAGGGTTTGCACCGGTCGAAGCCTAGCGCAGCCGTATCATTGCCGGAGTGATGGGCTCCCCATGCCAGTAAGAGCGACCAAGCGCGGGGCACAACGCACTCCGTTGCAGCGCGATTGCGACGTGCTCGTGTGCGGCGCCTCCTTCGCCGGTCTGGCCGTCGCACGGGAGCTGTCCGGCACTGGCGCGCGAGTGCTCGTGCTCGACCGCTATGAGATCGGCG